>JASHOO010000123.1 GCA_030041035.1 Bryobacteraceae bacterium
TTGGTTAAACGACAACGGCCTTCTCAAGGCGCATCCCTAGGTGTTGGAACAAAGGCGCAGGTTGGCGCCGGGGCTGAATCCCCGATTCTGAAACTCAAATCCCGCTCGGTCGCGCTGCTATAATTTCAACTTGCCCTCCCAAACGCTCCATTCCGTTTGCGCGCTCGATTGCCCGGATGCCTGCGGCTTGCTGATCAACATCGAAAACGGCCGCGGCAGCCGCCTGCGCGGGAATCCCGAGCATCCCGTCACCCGCGGCTTCCTGTGCGGCAAGGTGGCCCGCTATCTCGAGCGCGAGTACTCGCCCGATCGCCTCCTCTACCCTCAGCGCCGTGTCGGTGCAAAAGGCGACGGCCGTTTTACGCGCATCTCCTGGGATGAAGCGCTGGATGAAATCGCCGCGCGCCTCGAGTCCATTGCCGCTGAGTTCGGACCCGAATCGGTCCTGCCTTACAGCTACGGCGGTTCCATGGGCTATCTGCAAGGCGGCGGCATGGACCGCCGCTTCTTCCATCGCCTGGGAGCTTCGCGGCTCGATCGCACCATCTGCTCGGCCGCCGGCGGCGCCGGGCTGGTTGAAGCCACCGGCTACAAGTACGGCACCGAGCCCGAACAGTTCCGCTACGCGAAGCTCATCCTCGCCTGGGGTGCGAACATTCTCGGCACCAACGTACATCTCTGGCCGTTCATCGTGGAAGCGCGGCGCAACGGCGCCAAATTTTATACCATCGACCCGCATCGCAACCGCACCGGCGAACTCTCCGACAAACACTTCTTCATCCACCCGGGCAGCGACGCCGCTCTCGCGCTCGGCATGATGCACGTCATCATTGAGGAAGGCCTCCAGGACGCCGATTACATCGCTCGTTACACCTCCGGTTTCGAAGACTTGCGCCGCCGCGTCAACGAATATCCGCCGGAGCGCGTAGCGGCGCTCACCGGCATCGCCGCGCACGAGATCATTGAGCTGGCGCGAGAATACGCCACCGTGCGGCCCGCGGCCATTCGCCTGAATTATGGCTTGCAGCGCAGTGAGCGCGGCGCCATGGCCGTGCGCGCCATCTCGCTGCTGCCCACGCTCACCGGCTCCTGGAAGGATGTGGGCGGCGGCGCCGAGCTTTCCACCTCTGGCGCTTTCCAGGTCAACAAACCGGCTCTCGAACGCCCCGATCTGCAATTCCAGTCGCCGCTCGGCCGCGAATCCCGCATCGTCAACATGGTGCTGCTCGGCAGCGCCTTGAACGAATTGAACAACCCTCCGGTGAAAGCGCTGGTGGTTTACAACTCAAACCCTGCCGCCGTTGCACCCGATCAAAACGCCGTGCTGAAGGGCTTGCGCCGCAGCGACCTTTTCACTGTCGTTCTCGAACAATTTCAGACCGATACCGCTGACCACGCCGATATCCTGCTGCCCGCCACCACCTTCCTCGAGCACACCGACATGTATTTCGCCTACGGCCACTACTACCTGCAACTCGCCCGGCCTGTGTTGCCCGCTCCTGGCGAAACCAAGTCTAATGTCGAGGTCTTTCGCCTGCTCGCCGCGCGCATGGGCTTCGCCGACCCCTGCTTCCGCGATTCCGAAGACGATATGATCCGCGCCCTGCTCGCATCGGATCACCCCTTCGTCAAAGGCATCACCATCGAAGAGCTCGACCGCGAGCACTTCATGCGCCTGCGCGTCGCCCGCAACGGAGATCCCTTCATGCCTTTCGCCCAGGGCGAGTTCGGCACAACCTCGGGCAAATGCGAATTTCACGCCGAAACGCTGGACTACACTCCGCCCGTCGAATCACGTCATGGCGAAGCCGCGTTGCGTTCGCGCTTTCCGCTGGAGCTGATCTCGCCCAAGAACGACAACAGTATGAACTCCACTCTGGGCTACCGCGAAGACGTCGATCGTGAAACCTCCCAGCTCAAGATGAACGCGCACGACGCCCTTTCGCGAGGTATCGTGACCGGCGACCAGGTGCGGATTTTCAACAGCCGCGGTTCCTGCCTGCTCGTGGCGAAGGTGGATGCATCCGTGGCTCCTGGCGTAGTCTGCGCTCCCTCCACTCGCTGGCCCAAGCAATCCCCCATGTTCCGCAACGTGAACGCGCTCACCTCCGAGCGCCTGACCGACAAGGGTGCCGGTCCGACCTTCTACAGTTGCCTGGTGCAGGTGGAGAAGAGTGGCGATTGAAACCACCCGCCGCCAACTTCTGATTTCCTTATTGCCTCTATGCACCGCAGCCTGCCGGCGTGCTGAACCCGATCTCTCCGGTTACACCGAAGAGGAGCCCCCGCATCTGTTGTCCACGGTGAGCACCGCTGATCCGCGTGCAGCCCCACAACTGTTGTCCGGCTGGTACCAGGTGGAGCAGAATGCCTGGCGCTGGACGGCTCGGAACTTCGCTGCCGTGCTACGCCCTCCGCCTGCTTCCTCAACTCTCGGGGCAATCCTGGAACTCCGCTTCGCCGTGCCGGACGTCGTCATCACGGTGCTCAAATCCGTCACCTTGTCAGCCTCCATAGGGGTTTTGCGCCTCGCGCCCCAAACGTATCGCCAGCCCGGCCGGCAGGTCTACCTGCGCGAGGTTCCGCCCAATGTTCTGTCCGGCGATTCGGTGCGCGTCGACTTCTCGCTCCAGAAGGCCGTTCCGCCGAGCCAGAGCGATAAACGCGAACTCGGCGTGATTGTCCACAGCCTGAGTTTGGAAACCAAATGAGCACGGCAGATCGGACAGCGTACAGCGCCCCGGCCGCCGGGTTGCCGGCAATCCTTCGTCGGACTTCGAGTGAAGTCGCGTATTGGCTCTTGCCTCCGCTCCTGTGTTTCGCTGCGTTTTGGCCTGGGCTGTGGGTGTGGTTCCAGGCCGACGATTTCGCCTGGCTCTCCCTCCCCTTCAGCGTCCACGACTGGCACAGCCTCATGCATGCCCTGTTCGCCCCCATGGCCCAAGGATCCATTCGTCCGCTGAGCGAGCGGGCATTCTTCCTCGTTCTGGAATCCGCCTTCGGGCTGCATGCCCTGCCGTTCCGCATTTGCGTCTTTTTGACGCAATGTGCCAATGTGACACTCCTCGCGGCTGTCATGCGGCGCCTCACCGGCTCTCGCGCTGCCGGTTTCTGGGCCGCCGTTTTCTGGCTCGTGAACGCGAATCTCGTCGTCGTCATGGCGTGGAGTTCCGCCTACAACCAGGTCCTCTGTGCATTCTTTTTTCTGGGCGCCTTCTGGTTCCTGCTGCGATATGTTCAGACCGGAAAAATATCCAACTACATATGTCAGTGGATATTATTTCTGTTCGGCTTTGGCGCTCTCGAAGTGAACTTGGTCTATCCGGCGCTGGCCGCGTTCTACACGTTCCTGCTTGCCCGCCGCCATTTTCGCGCCACGCTTCCGCTTTTCATCCCGTCCGCCATCTTCGCTTTGGCGGACCGGATGGCCGCGCCCGCCCAGATCACCGGACCGTACGCTTTGCATTTCGATCGCGCCGTGCCGGCAACGTTCTTCACCTACTGGCATTGGGCATTGGTTTCCGCCTATGTCCCTCCCGGATTCTACGGGCGGTTGGAGGTGCTCCTTTTCGCTGTGCTTACCATTGCGTTGTTGGGCTTCGTCGCCGTCCGGGCGTTCAGGCGCGACTGGCTGCCGGTGTTCTGCCTGGCTTGGTTCGCGATTGTACTGGCGCCGTTTCTGCCCGTTCGCGATCACATCTCGGACTACTATTTGACTGTCCCCACCCTGGGCTTGGCGATGCTCGGAGCTTACGCGCTGGTGCGTGCCTGGCGAAAGCCCCTGGCGTGGAGAGCGTTGACCGTCGCCGTCGTGGCCGCCTACACCATTCCGATGGTCCGGCTCGACCGCACCCTCACGCCCTGGTGGGCTCGCCGAAGTTGGGCCGTCGAGCGCATGGTCCTGGGCGTCGCCCGCGCCCATCAGTTGCATCCGGATAAGGCCATTCTGCTGGATGGCGTGGACAGCGCGCTGTTTTGGGGTGGCGTTTTCCATCACCCGTTCCGGCTCTTTGGTGCTTTCGATGTGTATCTGACACCCGGGTCGGAGAATCACATCGAAGCGCATGACGCCACAGGTTCCGTTTCCAGCTACGTGCTGCCGGCGGGCGTGGCCCTCCACGCGGCCAAGAGCGACCATATAGTGGTATATCGCGTTGGTTACAAAAGCCTTAAGGCGATCACTTCGAATTATGAATCAACTATCCTGGCACGGCCAAACGGGGATGAGGTCCCTAGAAAAGTCGACGTCGGGAACCCGCTAATGGACTATCTGCTTGGACCGGGATGGTATCTTGCGGAAAAGGGGTTTCGCTGGATGTCTCACGCGGCTACGTTGAAAATCGGCGGCCCGACGTCGGGAGCCGAGCGGCTGTACATTTGGGGATCTGCGCCGTTCGGTCCACAAGCTGCTGTATTGCTTAAGGTTACGGTTGATGGCATGGCCCTGCCGGAAACCCGGATCCCGCTTGGGCAGGACGACTTCAGGCTCTCGTTTCCCCTTCCGCATGAGGCAGTTGGCAAGAATCAAATCCTCGTCGGCCTGGAGGTGGAGCGGACGTTTCGTTTTGGCGCCGACACGCGAGACCTGGGTCTGAGCTTCGGCACCTTCGAAGTGCGATAGCGAACTAAAGTCGGCGGCAGATTCTGTCGATAAATCAGCTTCGTCGCGCCACTCTGTTTCTGGCCCGAAAAATGCTCAGGCATCTCGTCGTGCAGCTAGGCGAATAGCTGAGCGGCAGGCTAGATGTAAAAATGTTAGCATTTGGCACTAAGATTTTTTGAAACTTTCATTATCATCTGTCGTCTAAAATTTGCAGGCGGCAGTGAAGGGAGAACGGACCATGAGCAAGAACGAACTGGAAAGATACAAAGCGGTCCTGGAGGTGCGGAAGGCGCAGATTGACGCCAGCCTGCGCAACCGCGATGAGATCGCGATCGAAAAGACTGCGGATGCTATTGATGAAGTTCAACTTGCCGGCGAGCGGGAACTGGCTATCCGTAATCTGGACCGGGAGTCCATTCTCTTGCGCAACGTTCGCGCCGCGCTGGCGCGCATCGAGGACGGCAGCTTTGGTACATGTCTGCATTGCGAAGAAGAAATTAGCCCCAAGCGGCTCAATGCGGTACCGTGGGCGCCCTACTGCATTCGATGCCAGGAAGCCGCCGACCGCCACGAATTCCAGCCGGCCGAGAGCCTGGAAGAACTACTGGCCGACGCCGCCTGACGAATCTTGGACATATCGGCACAAGGGCGCGGGCTCACTCCCGCGCCCTTTGTGTTTTTGCGTCCTATGCAATTCCTACCACGGAAAGCATCCGGCCGGCGTGCTGTTTGTCGCGGCGATAGGAGTGAAAATCCTGGTCGCACATGGTGCAGATGGCTGCACGATATATCCGGGTTTCGTCGACGCCGGTATCGGCCAACTGCTGCCGGTTAATCTCCCCCAGATCGAGAAAAACTGGCTGCGTGGAATCGCGCAAGGCGGGATCATAAGCCGCGAACTCCGCCGCTACTTCCGGTCCGATCCGGTAACAGCACTTGCCGATGCCCGGACCGATTGCCACATGCAAGTCGCCGGGGCGGGTAGCGAACTCCTTCTCCATCTGGGCGACCGCACGGGCCGCGATCCTCTTTGCGGTACCCCGCCAACCGGCGTGCACGGCGGCGACGGCGCGATGGACCGGATCCACCATCAGCAGCGGAATGCAATCCGCGGTTTTGACGGCGACCAGCAAGCCGGGAGTATTCTCGAGGAGCGCGTCGCCATCGCCCAAACAGCCGGAACGGCCGGCCGCGCTCACCACCGTATGGGAGTGAATCTGATGCAGGGTCGCGAGGTTGCGGCAACTGCCGAAGCTGTTCGACCAGCGCGTACCGAAGCCGTGTACCAGCCAGTCGAAGGCCTCGAGCTGTCGGACCCGGTAGATGTTCTGTGAGTCCTTGTAAAACACGAACTAAA
>JASHOO010000124.1 GCA_030041035.1 Bryobacteraceae bacterium
TATCTCGTCGAACGGCCCGCCCGGAAATCGACAAATGGCCGAGGAATTTCTCCGGCTGCCGCGCAGGGAGTGGTTGATGATCGAATCGAGATTCGATCCGGAAGTGGAGCTGAGTGCGAGTGTTGCGATACATGGAACAGCAGTGCGTCGAAGCTTGAAGCCCTAACGAATCGTCAAAGTCTCCACACGCATCAACTCGCAAGCGCCCGCGCCAGTGTCCGTGCGGCTGAGTGAGCTGCGCCAACTGAACCCGTCAGGCCCGTCGACCTGCACGAGATCGCCGTCCATCTCAATCAGATTTCCAGCCCTGACCGACCTTAATGCGCGCTTTACTTCGTCGTTTGCCGGGATCAAGTGCATGTTGGCGCTGTGCGAATTCATTTCGTCCGCCGAAAGCGGAAATCTGGAATTCCGTGGCCAATAGCGATACCAGCGCTGCCCCTGCCAGAATTCGAGCTGGTCAACGACGCTCTGGTCGGACATCTGCTCCCAGCCAACCGCGAGATCAACGGGCGAGAGATCAGCCCCTCGGTCCAGCCAGTAGGGTTCCGTGTGCAGCACCCGTGCGTGAATCCGGTACTCGGCCAACGCCGTAACCAAGTACTTACCCATTCTCCAAGTGCGGGTTCCATTCGTCATCTGCTGGTAGGGCTCTTGGGGAACCAGGATTCCGGGCGGATATCGGGGCTCGATCGTATCGACCAAATAGACGACAACACCGAACGCAACTAGGGCCAATATTGCCGTCTTCATGTGTGCATCGTGCCCTGATTGTAACGCCGCAGTTATCTGGCGGAAAAGCTGCGATTAGTTAACTCGGCTGAAACCGACGGTCGTGTCGTGACTTTGGGTTTGCGGGTTCGCTTACTTGGAAGAACGCCGAACGGACCCGCGGCTTACTTTGTAGAGTAGTGCACCCAGCCCGTCGTCTCTCAGTGTGTCGGGCCTAAACTGCCCCGCGATTAGAGGAGGACCGGGCTTCATTTCGACCCGAGTTTTTGAACGATATCCAGCGACTTTTCTACGTGTTGATCGGGCGAGATCTTGTCGACGGACGAGGAAAGAGTCGCGATTATCTTGTGATCCGTGGCGATAACGAAAGTGACACGCTCGATGAAGTCATGGTCGATGTCGACACCGCGAACGTCCTTCATGCCAGGTCTCGCGCTGTTTACCGTCAGCTTATACGCCTTGGCGATTTTGCCGTCTGCGTCAGAGGCAACTGGAAACTTTCCCGCGCAATAATCCGGATCTGCCGAGAACGCATTCAGACGGGCGATGCTGTCGCCCGAAACACCGATAATCGTCGCGCCGGCAGCATCGAACTGGTCCTTCTTTTCGGCGAACGTATGCGCTTCAAGATCACAGCCCCTGGTGAAAGCGGACGGATAGAAGTACACGACAACCGGGCCTCTCTTCAGTGCGTCTTCAAGGGAAAAGCTGAATTCTTTGCCAGCTAATGAGGCACGCGCCGAGAAATTGGGCGCTTCGTCACCTGTTTGGAGCGCGGCTAAGCCGGGCGAAGAAAGCGCAATCGCGGAAAAGCCGAGTAGTAGAAAATATCTCATTACCAGAATTTGCCTCCTTGAACTGCATGGCAGGAGTATATCAGATGGTCTTTTCGCGTCCTCGACATGCAAAAGATGCATCGCCTAAGGGGTGGTGACCTGTTTCAAACAATATTCCACGCAATGATTCTGATCAATCCACTCTGCGGCTATGATAAGCGAGCGAGAAGCCCGCAGGCACGATAAAGACCGTAAAAAGTACGGACGCAAGCAAGCCCCCGATCAGGGCTCGTGCCAGTGGCGCATAGGACTCGCTGCCTTCGCCGAGTTTCATTGCCATGGGCAGCAGGCCGATGATCGTTGCTAGCGAGGTCATAAGAATCGGCCGCAAGCGGACGCGGCATGACTCGATGATCGCTTCGGTGACGCTGCGGCCCTCTAACTTCACGTGATGGGCAAACTCGACGATCAGGATGCTATTGGACATTGCGATTCCCGCCAGCATGACAATGCCCATCAGTGACATGACATTCAATGTTGTACCCGTGAGAACGAGGATGAGCAAAACGCCCGAAATCCCCGGCGGAAGCGCAAGCAAGATAACGAACGGATCGACGAAGGACCGGAACTGCGCAACCAGAATGAGATACAGCAGCACGATGGAAAGTGTGAGCCCGATCGCAAAGCTCTTGAATGATGCGCTCATGGCTTCGACACTCCCACGAACCGCCACGTCAACGTTCGCCGGAACGTCCGCGTGGGCGACCACACTGCGTACATAGTCGGCAGCAGCGCCAAGATTCTCAGTCGCTGGACGGGCATAGATATCGAGTTTGCGTCGAATCTGATAATGGTCCACTTCGGTGGGCGCCTTGATCCGCTGAATATTGGCAATCATGTCGAGTCGCGTGGGTTGCGCGACCGCGTCGGCATGGAGCGGGATGGCTCGCAAGTCCTGGATGGACCGGATCTGCATTTCTGGGTATTGCACCGTTAGAAAGTAATTATTGCCGTTGCGCGGGTCGATCCAGAGATTGGGGGCGATCATCTGATTGGACGTGAGCGAAGTGATGACGTTGGTGAGCGCTTCGCGTTCTGTGAGACCGAGTTTGGCCGCACGGAGGCGATCGATATCAACGCGCAGAGATGGGTAATCCAGATCTTGCGGAATGAAAACGTCAGCAATATCGGATGATTGCCGTAATTTGCTCGCGATCTCCTGCGCGACCTTGTTATCGCTCTCAAAGCTGGCACCGACCACCTGGACATCGATAGGAGCGGGTGCTCCCATGCTCACCACGGCTTCCACTAGGCTGCCCGAGGAGAAGAATGGTGTGATTTGAGGCATGTCGTCCGCGATGCGCTTCTTCAGGCGGCGGATGTAGTCGAAGCTACTGATCCGATGATTGGGATTCAATCCCACCTGAATGAAACCCGTGTGCATCGCGGCATTTGAGGTGTATACGGCGGAGAATCCGTTGTCGACGCCGATGTTGTCAACGATGATTCCGAGATCCTCGGGCCAGACGGTGTCTTTAATCAACGCCTCGAGATTCGTTACCTCGCGCTCGGTTACGGCAAGCCTCGTCCCGGATGGCGCTTTGAACGTAATCACGAACTGCCCGGCGTCGGTTTGCGGGAAGTAAGAGAATCCGAGCTTGTTATACAGCAACAGGCTAACGCCGAAAGCGAGAAAGAAGAAGACCAGTACCGCCCGAGGAATGCGAAGAACGCGCTGAACAATCGCATCATAGCCTTGGAGCATCCGCTCGAAACCCGAGTTGAAAGTTCTGCTGAACCGGGCGCCCCCTCCGCTAGTATGCGGCGAGTGCTGCACTCGGAGGTACCGTGCACAGTACAAAGGGACAACCGTCATCGCAACAAAGTAAGACGCAAAAAGAGAAACCACCACGGCCAGCGCCATCGCCGAGAAGAGAAACCTGCTGACGCCTGCCAGCAAAGTAACCGGAAAAAAGACCACCGTCGTGGTCAGTGTGGATGCAAGAACCGGCAGCGCTACCTCCTTGCCGCCGGTTTCAGCCGCCACCTTGGGCGGCTCACCCAGTTCAAGATGCCGGTAGATGTTTTCGAGGACCACGACGGAATTATCAATTAGCCTTGATAATGCAAGTGCCAGTCCACCGAGCACCATACTGTTCACTGACGAGCCACCGAGTTGCAGTACGAAGAAAGTGGCACATACCGAAAGCGGAATGGAGAAGAAAACGGCAAGTGTGGCGCGCATGCTGCCCAGGAAGAGGAGAATCATCAGGCATGTCAGGAACAGACCTATTCCGCCTTCATGGAGCAGCGTTTCGATAGCAGTCCGCACGAAACGCGACTGATCGAATACCACATGTGTCTTCATTGCTGATGGAACGTCCACCA
>JASHOO010000125.1 GCA_030041035.1 Bryobacteraceae bacterium
ACGGGCGGCACTGGCATTCGGAAGCAAATGCGGGATTGTATGTATCGATCGTCCTGCGTCCCGATGTCACGCCGGACTCACTGCCGGTTCTGACGTTGGCCCTTGGCCTCGCCGCAGCGGATGCGATTGCGGAAGCCACGGGACTCGTGTGCGATTTGCGCTGGCCCAACGATCTGATGCTCGAAGGCCGCAAGGTAGCGGGCATTCTGGTGCAGCTTCTCGATTCCGCAGCCATCGCGGGCGTCGGCATCAATGTCAATCACTCGGCATTTCCTTCGGAGATCGCGGCGGAAGCCACATCTCTTCGTATGGTGGCCGGCCGCGCGCATGCGCGCGAGCAGGTTCTGGTGGCTTTATTGGTCGCCGTCGACCGCTATTGCGGCATTCTCGCCGGCGATAACGGAAAACAGAAGATCCTCAGCCTGTTTTCGCGGCGATCGAGCTATGCGCGTAACAAGCGCGTGAAAGTGGAACAGGGCGCGGCCGTCGTGGAAGGCGTTACGGCAGGATTGGACCCCTCCGGTTTTCTCATTCTTCGCAAAGACGACGGCACCGAAGACCTGGTACTGGCCGGCGGTGTGAGGCCCGCTTCGTAATGCTGCTCGCGCTCGACGTTGGCAATACGAATTTGACCATCGGCGCATTCGACGGCACGAAACTTGCTGCGCACTGGCGCTTGCGCACGGTGCACAACCAGACCGCCGACGAGTGGGGCATCCTGCTGCGCAACCTGTTCGCGCTCTCCGGCCATGACATCACGCGCGTGGATGGTGTGATCATCTCGAGCGTGGTGCCGCCACTCGATTTGTCACTCGCAGCGATGGCCCCGCGCTACTTTAACAGCGAGGCTTTTTTCGTGAATCCCGCCGACGCCGGTTTGACGATGCGCGTCGATCAACCGTCGGAAGTGGGAGCTGATCGCGTAGTGAACGGGCTTGCCGCGTTCCACAAATACGGCGGCCCGTGCGTCGTGGTCGACCTGGGGACGGCGGTCAACTTCGACGTCGTCTCGGCGAACGGCGAGTATCTCGGCGGCGTGATCACGGCGGGCATCGGCATTTCGATCGCCGCGTTGTTCAGCAAAACGGCGCGGCTGCCCATGGTGGCGTTTCGCGAGCCGGAAAAACTCATCGGCACCAACACAGTGGCTTGTCTGCAATCCGGGTTTTATTATGGATCGCTCGGAATGATCGACGGAATTCTCGAGCGGCTCATTCAAGAACTGGGAAGCGAGACTAAAATCATCGCCACGGGCGGCCAGGCGGGGCAGATCGCGGGCGGCTCGAAGTTCGTGCAGCACTTGGATGAGCACCTGACGCTGGAGGGCCTGCGACTGATCTGGGAGCGCAAGCACCGCGCGTGACTGACGGCGCTCTCAACTACTTCAACTATTTCACGGAAATCGAGGAGCATTTTCAGCGTGCTCGCGGCACCAGCCTGTTTCTGCTCTCGCCGCTCGATTGGGCGCTCATTGAAAGCTGGAAAAACGCCGGCGTACCGCTCGAAGCCGTGCTGCGCGGCATCGATGTGGCGTTTGAGAACTGGCGCGGCCGGAAAGTGAAAACCCAAAAGATCAACTCGCTGGCATTCTGCGCGCAGGCAGTGCTCACCGAAGCCCAACAGGCGGCGACCGGGACCATGCCCGGCGAGCCGGCGTCAAGCCCGTACACCGCTGCGGAACTGCGCGCATATCTGGATGGAAACGCGGCCGCAGTGCGTGAGGCCGGCGCGACGTACGGCGAGATTGCCGTCGCGCTCGGCAGGTTGTCTGCCGAAATTCAAAACGACGCCGCCGACCTCGAACGCCTCGAGCAATACCTGACGGTCCTCGAAGAAAAAATGCTGGCTCTGGCGCGGGCGTCGCAGCCGGAAGATGACTTGCTCGAAGCGCGGCGCGATCTCGAAACCGCGTTGCGGCCCTACCGTAGCAAGATGAGCGCTCCGCAACTCGCCATGCTGGAAAAGCAGTACCTGGAGCGCCGTCTGCTCGAGCGCCAAAAGTTGCCCCGGCTCAGCCTGTTCTACCTGCGTTGAACTTTCAACCGGCAGTTTGCGTAGTATATTTTGAACGGGGAATCGCACATGTACTGCACAGCTTGTGGTTTCCAGATGGCTGATGACGCCGCGTTCTGCTCCAAGTGCGGCAAAGCGACAGGGGCCCCGCCGACGCCGCGCGTTACGTCCAAGCGGCGCCTGTCGCGCCCCATGTACGACAAGAAAATCGCCGGTGTCTGCTCCGGTTTCGCACGCTACCTGGATATGGACGTTACCCTGGTGCGCGTGATCTGGTTGATTCTCGCCTTCACCACCGGCGCCGGTTTCATCGGATACATCATCGGATGGATCTGCATGCCGCGAGAAGATGCACCCCCTGCGGTCGCCGTGGCGCAACCTACCGCTACGTAAATTTCCACACGCGCTGGATGGTGCGGCTCAGCATCCAGCTTTTGTCTTCTTCATTCAGGAATTTCATCTCATCGCGTACCATGGCCAGCGCTTTCGCATATTCGCAGTGCGCCTCAACGATGGGCCAGTCGGTGCCCCACATCAGACGTTGCGGGCCGAACACATCGTACAGCCGTTTCACCTGCTGCTGCGCATCCGGGTAAGGATACGGCATCTTGGAAACCGACCACGTGTGCGATACCTTCACGAATACCTGCGGGTAGCGGGCGAGCGCCAGCAGTTTCTTGAGTTCGTCCGGCCGGTCGGCCGGGCAATCCGCCATGTGATCGATCACCACGGTCAGATCCGGAAATTTCTCCACCAGCGCCGCGATGTCCGGCAAGCGCCCAGTGACGGTCAGAATATTCATCGAGGCCTTCAACTCCTGGCATCGCCTCCACAATGGCGTCATTAGCGGCCCCCGAATCCAGTCGCCCCCAGCATCTGCGGCGGGGCTCAGCCGCACGCCCTGAAATCCCTGTTCTTCCACCAGGCGTGAGAGATCCTCCGGAGCCGCCGGGCTTTCCGGATTCACGCGAGCCACCCCGCGAAAATACTGCGGATACTGCCGCAGCACCTCCGCCGTATAGCTGTTGTCCCAGCGATAGTAGATCACTTGAATGAGCACCGTCCGCGAAACCCCGTTGGCGCGCATCAATTCCAGCAACATTTCGGGCGTGGCGTCCCTCGCCGGCGGATCCTTAGTCTCCTTCGCCCACGGATAGCGCGGGTCGTGTGTCCACACGTGCACGTGCGGATCGATGATCGGATATTTGTTTGGCAACATAATGGGCGAGGCGAGTGCGGCAAGCGCTTGGCGGCGAGTCACCATCTCGTGACTATTTTCCCTCAAGGTTAGAATGAGTGTTGCTTCGCAAGCTCGCCAACTTCCTAGTCGCCGTCGGGCCCTGGGGTTTGCTCGTGCTTGCCTTTCTCGATTCCACCGGTGTACCCATTCCCGGCGCGCTCGACGCCTACCTGGTCTTTCTGGCTGCCAGGGAACCCGGTCGCGCTTATGCGTACGCAACCTTGGCGATCACCGGATCCATGATCGGCAACGCCGCCCTGTTCCTCGTTGCGCGCCGCGGCGGCCGGCTATTCCTGCATCGCGCCGAGCAGGGCCGCTCCCAACGCTTCCGCAGGTGGTTCGATCGCTTCGGTTTGGTCACCGTCTTCGTGCCCGCGCTCATGCCGATTCCCATGCCGCTCAAGATGTTTGTGATTTGCGCCGGCGCGCTTGAAACCCGACTCCTTCCATTCCTCGTGGTGATTCTGCTGGCTCGCATCGGGCGCTATTTCGGCGAAGCCTGGCTCGGCGTGCGGCTCGGACTCGAATCCACCACTTTTCTGCGTACGCACGTCGTGCAATTCGTCCTCGCCGCAATCGCGCTTTTTGTTCTGCTCTCTTTGCTCATCGTCTTGAGCGAACGCTGGCGCAGCCGCCGAAGCTAGACTTGCTTCCACCGTGTGCCGCGCCGCACACTCGCCACGAGCCCCAGCCTGCTGCCGCGCGGAAGTGCTATCTTTATTTTTTCCGATGGCTAAACCGCTGACGCCTGGCGCGTCCTTCGCCACTGCTGTTGCGGCGCTCGTTTTCGTCACCTCCGTTTCCGCCGCCGATGCGCAGCTCCTCCGCCTGGAACATGAATGGGAGCGCGTTTCGCAAATCGCCGGCGGCGAAGTGGGCGCCGGCGTCATCCATCTCGAAACCGGACGAAGAATCTCGTTTCACGGCGACGACCGCTTCCCCATGGCCAGCACGTTCAAAATTCCCGTCGCTGTCCAGTTGCTCCATCGCGTGGATCGCGGCGAGCTGAAACTCGACCAGATGATCGAAATCCACGCCTCCGATCTCCATCCCGGCAGTGGAACCCTCACCCAACTTTTCAACCAGCCCGGCGTTTCGCTCTCCATCCGCAACCTCATGGAACTGATGCTGCTGATCAGCGATAACAGCGCGGCCGACATTCTCTTGCGCCTCGCCGGCGGACCTGACGCCGTCACCGCGCGCATGCGCGAACTGGGCATCGACGGCATTAACGTCAACCGCTCCACCGCTCGCCTGATCGCTGATTGGGACGGCGTGAAAAATCTGCCTCCCGAGAATCAGTGGTCCCCGCCCATGTGGCGCCGGCTGTTCCAGGCGGTTTCGCCTGATGATGAAAAAAAAGCCGCCGCCGCCGCGGTCCTCGACCCGCGCGACACCTCCACGCCGTCTGCCATGACGGCTCTGCTCGCGCGGATCTGGCTCAAGGATAGACAGGTTCTGAACCCCGGATCGGCGGACCTGTTGCTCGATATCATGCGCCGCTGTCAAACCGGTCAGGCGCGCCTCAAAGGCATTCTCCCCGACGGCACCGAGGTCGCGCACAAAACCGGCTCCATCAATGGCACCACCAACGACGTCGGCATCGTAACCCTGCCCGATAACACCGGCCATATCGCCATCGCCGTGTTTGTCAAGGCTTCCGATAAACCGGCGCCGGTGTGCGAGCGGGCCATTGCCGAAATCGCGCGTTCAGCGCACGACTTCTTCCTGTTCGAAACCGCTCCCGGCGCGCTCGACTACGATCACATGGCGCAGAAAATCGTCGAGGCTCTCAAGCCCTCACGCGGCGAGCGCGTAATGTTCGGCGGTGATCCGGATTATTTCCAGGAACTCTCGGATGCCTTGCGCAAGCGCCTGAAAGAAGCCGGTGCGGTCGAGACCCACGAGCTCGCCGCCGCGGAAATCTATCTTTGGCTCCCGCTGAACACGCGCAAGATTTCTTCCGACGAGCGTAAGGCGCTCCAGGCCTGGCTCGAGCGCGGCGGCGCTCGCCGTGAGATTCATTTCCATTGGGCCGAAGGCAGCGTCGAACCCGACGGCCTGCCCGGCGCGCATTCGCCGGCGCTCGATCGCGTCTATCAGACCGCCCTCGATATCGACTACGCTGCGCTTTCCGCCGCGCAGGACCGCGCCATCAAGCTTTTGCGCTCCGCCACCGTGCGTGTGCGCACGCCTGAGGGGACCGACATTAGTTTTGAAGTGGGCAAGCGCCCCTTCAACAAGCAGGATGGCAATGCCACGGCCCACCGGGCGCGCGCGGCCCGCGTGCGCGTGGATCGCGAAATTGAGCTGCCCGCAGGTGCGTTGCGCGTGGCGCCCGTAGAAGAGAGCGTGAACGGCCACCTGGTGATTCCGTCCGCGCGTTTCCCCAAAGGCACCGCGCGAAATCTGAGGCTCCAGATCCGCGACGGCGTGGTCACCAGCATTGCGGCCGACGAAAACATGGAGGCCGCCGATGACGCCTTCTCGGCCGGCGGCGACGTCGCGCGCAGCTTCCGCGAATTCGCCCTGGGATTCAATCCCAAGCTGGAAAATCCTTCCGGCGGCTCCACACTCGCCTACTACGGTTACGGCGCCGGCGTGGTGCGCATGAGCCTGGGTGATAACACGGAGCTTGGCGGCCGCGTAGAAGGTGATTTCGTCCGCTGGTTTTTCTTTCCCGATGCCACCGTCGAAGTCAACGGCCAGCTATTGGTCAAAGACGGCAAGCTCGTTGACGCCTATCTGCCGGCCGCTCCATAACCGGATTCACTCACTGCTTCAGCTTCTCCTCCACGCTGCGCACCTTGTCATCCATCGTCTGCTCCCGGTCCGTGCGCGTGCCCACCCGGATATTGGTCGAAATACGGGGCACGCCCATGGCGTGCACGGCTTCGTGGCAGCGCTTGATCGCTGCGAATACGTCGTCCCACTCCCCTTCGATATTCGTCCCGTATGCGTGCAGCCTGGTCTTCAGCCCGGCCTCCGTCAGAATGCGCTCGCACGCCGCTATTTCACGTGACACCGACACCCCGATTCCCAATGGGACGACACATAAATCCGCGATGACTTTCATCGATTCGCAACCTCATGGTTCTAATCTAACCCCGCAAAAGCCGCTTCTGTTTCGAGTACGTCTGGCGGTTACTCGCGTGTCCTGGGAGGGCCCGCAATCGCCGCGAACTCGGGTCCCAGCGCCGCAATCGCCTTGCGCACCGCAGCTTCGTCGCCGCCGGAATCGAAGTAAACGATCTTTCCCTGAGCGTCGATCAGCACCGTCAGCGGAATGCCTTCGCGCTTGAAAGCGCTGGCCGCGCGGCCCCCGGCATCGTGATAGTTCGTCCACGCGTAGTTGTGGCGTGCCAGGTATTCCGCGGCATCTTCGCCAGCATTGTCCTCGTCGAACGTCACCACGGCCATCCCTTTATCTCGGACATCCAGATAAATGCGGTTGAGTGCGGGCATCGAGGTAAGGCACGGGCCGCACCAAGTGGCCCAGAAGTCAAGAAGCAGTGGCTTGCCGCGGTAGGAACTCAGTTCGATTTTCCTGCCGTCCGGCGCATCGAAGGAAACATGGGGAGCCGGCTGGCCGGCCATCGTCGCCTTCGGAGTCGAGCGCGGCGGAACGTCAAGGTCGGCCAGTTTGGCTACCTCTTTCGCATCCGCCGGCGGCGTGAACCGGAACATATCCGGAGTGGTCGGTGCGTTAAAGTCCGCAACCGGGTAAACCGTGGTGCTGTCTTCCAGAAACCGGATGCGGATCGTGGGAGTGGCGAGCATGTAGCTGTTGGCGTGCCTCACCTGCTTGCGAAAAACCAGAGCAGTCTTGTCGATCCACAGCGTGGTCTCCGCGTACGCGTCTTTGTCCACCACGGCTTTGCTGTCGTTACTCGTGACATGGATGACGTAGCACGGGTAGCTGTGCCCCTCCACCGTGATGGTTTCCTGCGGAAACATGGTTGCGCTCTTGTAGCTTGCGGCCAGCTCTTCCAGAATCGTCCGCATCGACCAGGCATCCATCAGCTCATTGCTGCCGGCGAATATGAGCCTGGAAAATTGCGGCCAGTCCCGCGGCACCGGGTGTTTTTCATAGCGGTTTGCTTCCACTAGGTAAATCCATTCGTCCGTTCCGTCAGAGTCCTGAATGAAGGAACCAAAAGGCGACCGCGTCTCGATGCGGTAAAGATTGCCGGGCCCTTTGATCGTGGTGCGGTAAACCTTGCGCCATTCGTGATGAAGATCGGCGTTCCAGGTGATCTCCGCGATGGACTCCATGTGAAACGTGTCTGCACCCGAGGCGTACGTTCTGGCTATGGCCTTGAGCAGCGCCACCGGGTCTGTGTAATCCTTCTGAGCCTCCTGCGCCCCTGCGGCCGGGATAACCAGAACCGGCAATAGAAGACGAAGCGGCAACTGGGCAAGCACTTGTCTGATTTTATGCTGTTCCGGCCGGCCTTGAGCCGATAGATCAAAAACCGGAATACAATTGTCTTGCGCGGCTGCTTATGCTCACCAACCGAAGGTCATGCATTTCTCTTTACGCCATCCTCTTGCTCACCGCCACAACCTTATGTGCCAAGAAAATACGGAATCCAACGACACGGCGCCTGCGCGAAGCAGGCACGGTGGTCTCCGAAATCATGGCCGCGCCCGATAAGGGCATTCCCCATGATCTTCTCGAGAAAGCGCATTGTGTCGTGGTTGTGCCCGGTCTGAAAAAAGCCGCGTTTGTCGTAGGGGGAGAGTTTGGGAAGGGTTTCATCACCTGCCGTAAGGGGCATGCGGATTGGTCCGCCCCCGGAGCGATTCGCATCGAAGGAGGCAGCTTCGGATTCCAGATCGGCGGCACCGAAATCGACCTCGTTATGCTGGTTATGAATGAGCGCGGCGCAGACCGTTTGCTCTCCACCAAGTTCACATTAGGCGGTGAAAGCGAGGTTGCCGCCGGACCCGTCGGCCGCTCCGCCACGGCCCAGACGGACGCCGCCATGACCGCGGAGATCCTTTCCTGGTCCCGCTCTCGGGGCATCTTCGCCGGCATTTCCTTGCAAGGAGCAACCTTGCGCCAGGATCTGGACGACAACGCCGCTCTTTACGAAAAAAAGCTCGACAACCGGGAAATTGTGCGGGGGGCCGTGGCCCCGCCCAAAGCCGCGTCGAGGCTTCTGAAAACGCTCAGTCAGTACCCCTCTGTCTCCTAGCGAAAATGCCGGGACCGCTGAGACTTGCCATCGCCGGCGTCGGCCGCATGGGCGTCATCCATGCCTTGCACGCCCACGAGCTATCTGAGGAAACCGGGGGGTGCATTCTGGCTGCACTTGCCGATGCTGACGTCTTGCGCACCCGCAACTTTGCCGCTCAATTTGGCCGCAACATTCCGGTCTTTGCGTCGGCTGAAGAGCTGGCCGGCGCCGGCGTCGCCGACGCCACCGTAATCGCCACCCCGACCGCGGAGCACGCCCGGCACGCCACTCTGCTCATCGAAGCCGGCCATCGCGTTTTGCTCGAAAAGCCACTGACCGGCGCTCTCGAAACCGATCGCGAATTCGCCGCCTGGCTCGACCGTGGCCATCCCCATGCCTTGATGCTGGGTTTTCAGCGCCGCTTTGACGCCCCCTTGCGGTACGCGAAACAACTCATCGAGACCGGCGTGATCGGCCGCGTTTTCAAAATCTATTCGGCGATGGAAGATTCCGCGCCCGCGCCGGATGGATACCAAAGCGGCGGCATTCTGGCCGACATGTCCGTGCACAATGTGGATGAAATTCTCTGGCTTACCGGAACCATGCCCACCGCCGCGCTGGCCATCGGCTCCCGGCTTTACAGCCACCGCCTGACCACCTGCCAGGAAGATTTTGACGACGCTCTCCTCTATTTCTGGTTCGGTGAGAACTTGGTGGCGCAGGTGCAAGTGGCTCGCAACCACGTTTCCGGCTACCGCACCGAAACCATCGTCTTCGGCCAAGAGGGTCAGATTCATATCGGACACTTCAACCAGAAGCCGTTCGAGATCAACGTCGAGACCTACGGCCGCCGCGGCCGCATCGAACCGCTGGCACGATTGACTTTTGCCACGCGCGAATACACCCGTATTGTTCCCGAGTTCGTCGACCGCTTTGGACCGGCGTACAAAGCCGAACTCGCCGCATTTATTGAGTGCTGCCGCACCGGCGAACCTTTCCCCACGACACATCTGGACGGCCTGTGCGCCCAGCAGGTCATCTCCGCCGGAATGGAACGAATGCTGTCGCGGGAAATGGCAGCGCCGGTGCGCTGATGATCCCGCGACACCCCTTTTGAGTACGAATTTACCATCGGATGCTGCAAAAACTGCTGGCGTTGTGTAATATCGACCGTCCGGATCAAGTGTAAGTCCCTTATTTTCAGCGGCTCACCCTGCTGGTACAAAATCTGCGATGCGTGCGACCGATGATCGTGCACGATCGCTCCCTCGTCGAGGGCATTCTGTTGGTGCACAACGACGGCGAACTACGGGACTTCTGCCGGGAATGCCTTAAGCGCAATGGGGTCCGGCCGTTGGAGGCTGCGGACGGGCTGGAAGCTTTGCT
>JASHOO010000126.1 GCA_030041035.1 Bryobacteraceae bacterium
GTTTTCAAAGACAGCGTGAAACAAGCGCTGGAAAATGGGAAAGCCATGCTAATCGTCGACCCCGAGAATCCAGCAGTCAATCAGAAGTTTCGGATTAGCCTCTGGTTTCCCGATCCACACCTCAACGAAGCAACCGCCCGCGATCAACTGACGTGCCGATGGACCCTGAAAACGACAATGATAGGTTCAAGGCGTTGGCGGAAACCGTTTGAGCGTACCGAAGGCAACGTCATATTTAAACATGAAGAGGGGTGGCACGCATTTCACTACTTTGAGAGCGGAAGTGCGAGCGTGGAGATTTCAGTCGATGTTTGCGATGGCGACGACGCGATCACGTTGGTACGCAACCGCGAGTTTCCCTTAATTAAAGTGACGCCAACACCCAACTGGCGAGGCAAAGAGAAATCTGCTCGAACAATTCTCGAAATCACGCAGCTAGCCGCCGCACTTCTGATTCCTCTGGTCGCCTTGGCATCAACCACGGTGAACGGTGGTGCCGAAGGCACGTGGTGGACGCTGGTCGCACTCGGCTTTGGAACCGATACCATCAAGAATATTATTTTGGGAAAAGATGAGAGTGCCACTTCCCCAGCAAAGTAATATTCCGCCCTTCCGCAGACCGATCAAGCGAGGGAAGCGTCACTAAGACGGGCCTCGCACAAGGGATCGATCCTTCTATCATGTTGACAAGGAGCGCTGACTCTTGACGCTTGTCGGTGCGGGTTCGTAGCCGGGCTCATAACGAAGGGCGATAAGCAGCGCTGTAGCTCAGTTGCCAATAGCTGAAGGTTAGAAGACTTGACTAAACCGGCCGGTAGGAAAAAATATTCCTCCAGATCTGCTGGGCGGAAATCGAACGGATGACAAAACGGTCTAACGGCGTGTCGGAAACCTGAACCCAAACCGGATCTTGACGGTGCCAGACTCTTATTGGGGAATGTCAAACACGCGCTGAAACCGGGTTCTGAACGACTCCAGCAGTTGCGCATCATCAGTTTCCACCTCGTATGCGGAACTGTCCACGGCCCGTATGATCAACCATGGTCGAGACTGGTGAGCCCGGAAAGCCGAGAATGTCCCGTCGATCACTTGATCTAGCCCGGACGCCAATCTCGCTAGACTTTCGGAATCAAGTTTGCTCTTCCTGTCGCAGACGCGGTGGAGTTCCACGGAAGCCTTGCCAGTGCTTTCAACGTAGTCACAAGTCCATACAGAATCCTTTATCGTCGTTTGGAGGACAGCCAGAAGGTCGCTTAGCGATACCGAGAGAATTCCGCGTTGGTCGCTGTCTGTGATTGTGATGCCTTTCATTTCCTTCTCACTTATGGTTTAGGCCACTATTCAATTCTTTTCAAGGGGCTCCGGGCCTCCCCTCTTCAGGCCAAATCTCGGACCAACCAGCGGGTCGTTCGCAATCCAACGATGTTGGTGTGGTGGGCCCGGGTGCCCCGGTCGGAAGGTTCCATTTGGAAATGTGGGATTTGTATGATCCAAATCCCGAACCTTATTTCCCGCGGCATCGTACTCACGGCCTTGATAGATGCGCCCGTTTTTGCCGTCCCACCTTGACACAGTGTGCGGGCCCCCTGCTGCTGGGTCACGGTGATCCGGTAGGCGTGGGGGCTGCTCTCCCTCGTAGACGGGCGTGCCATCCGCATATCTTGCGTGGATGGGCGGCTTGGAGGGCGGCTCTGAAAGTCTGGGTTGGCCGGAAACATCCTTCAGAATATTGATATCTTCAGCCGCTTTTATCTCTTCCTGCGGTCTGCCGAGGATCTCTGTCGCGCGTACATTCCTGACCAAGTCACTACTCTCGATGCCCCGAACACCTATGCCGCCCGCTCGCAACTCATCTAGCCCGAGTGCAAAGGTGCCCACCTCCAGTAGGAGTCGCGTCTTCCATCGTTCTATTAGTTCTTGCTGTTTGCCACTTCTTTTCGTTTCGGCCCACTGCCGGTTGATATTGTTCTTTGCCTCCTCATAAATGCGCCCCGCGATCGCCCCAAATTGCTGCAATAGCAGTTTCTCCTCCTGCAATGTTCCAAATTCCCAAGTGGCGTAAACCTCGCTCGCTGCAATCCCAAAAGAGTACGCCTGCTTCACTTTTCGCTGCGAGTCCGGATCGAGCCAACCGACGGGGCTCGTCAACTTTTGAAGCAGCAAGGTCGCATTAACACCCGTACCAGTCAGAGATTTCGCAAAATCGTATGTTCCTTTTGTACGGCCTACCTGTCGGTCGTAGAGGCTCCTAAGATAGCTGTCCGGCACCTGATCAATCACGCCATAGAGGACATGCTGGCAAGTATTGTAACTGTCGAAAGCATTATTCACACGCTGGCCACCGGACAGAAGAACTGAGAATGCCCTCACGGGGGGCGGGTGAAGCGAGGCCAGGCAAGCCATAAGTATCTGAAAATGGATCGCGCGAACTTTCGACAAAAGTGTCAAAGATGTTTTCATCTTTGACAGTGAGCACAACTTGCTTCATAACCGATAGTCGATCCCCACCGGGACCATACGCAGGCTTACCGAAAGCACACGGCTGAATCGGCACCTGAAGGAGCAAAGCTGGAAGAAGGGGAGTGAGGTAGTTTCTTCGGCCACCCGACATTAAACCCAGGCGACGGCATTTGGCGAGGTGGTGGTTTCTTTACAACACCCGTTTGTCTCCCTGTTCGCCGACTATCCACTCGTATCGGGGCTATATCGCTATTTATGGACGGTACATGCAAAGTGTGAAACGTCTGCTCGTATCGCATTACTAGCTTTCCTTGAGAACTGCTCCGTATTCGCAGGTTTGAGAAAACAGTCACGGCGGAAAGAAGGAACCCCACTCTCTGTTTTGCGCATCTGTTTTGCGCGGATCTGTTTTGCGCGGATTGCACAATCTTTGGCCCGAGAGTATACTCCACCTGATAGTCGTTGAGTGTCGAACCGATTCTGGTCTCTGAAACCTTTTTCTACGGGACATCTCTATGGACCGGGGCGAACTGAATAGTGAAGCGAATTTCACCGTCCAGCACCCGAACACGTCTCAGCCGAATCTGAGCCCGTTTAACGCTCCTGCCGTCAGCTTACCCAAAGGCGGAGGGGCGATTCAGGGTATCGGGGAGAAGTTCGCTGTCAATCCCGCGAATGGTACCGCTTCTTTTGAGATCCCGATTTTCACGAGTCCGGGCCGCTCTGGCTTTTATCCGAAACTCAGCCTTCACTACGATTCCGGCTCCGGCAACGGCCCATTCGGATTTGGCTGGCACCTTTCCGTCCCTTCGATCACTCGCAAGACCGACAAGGGCCTTCCCCGATACTTCGACGACGAACA
This sequence comes from Bryobacteraceae bacterium, assembly GCA_030041035.1. Lineage (GTDB taxonomy): Bacteria > Acidobacteriota > Terriglobia > Bryobacterales > Bryobacteraceae > QHXW01. The sequence continues at coordinate 3,323 of JASHOO010000126.1, forward strand.
ATCCGATGTCTTCATTCTCTCGGGCGCGGAGGACTTGGTTCCAAGGCTTATTCCGCCGGCTATAAACGCGGATGTGCCGCCCGGACCTTGGACGCGCGATACCTATCAGGCAACATCGCAGGGACAAAATTACACCGTACAGCGCTATCGTCCGCGTATCGAAGGCCTGTTTGCGCAAATCGAGCGCTGGGCCAACAACGCGTCCGGTGATGTGTTCTGGAAATCGGTTTCCAAGGACAACGTCACCAGCCTTTATGGCACCGATCTAAACAGCCGGATTGCCGATCCAGATGCGCCCTGGCGCATCTTCTCCTGGTTGCTCAGCCTCACTTACGACGATGTGGGCAACGTCGCGGTCTATCAATACAAGGCTGAAGATACGAATAATGTTCCGCCCTCGCTTCACGAACTGAAGCGCCAAGTCACCGCCAACCGCTATGTGAAGACCATCCAATACGGCAACCTTACGCCGTACTTTCCTGCGACGATTCCAACCTTACCCACGAATTGGTGTTTTGAAGTTGTCTTCGACTACGGTGAGCACCAAGTACCGGTGCCAACTCCACAGGAGGCGTTACCCTGGCGGTGCCGTCCCGATCCTTTCTCGAGCTACCGCTCCACTTTTGAAGTACGGACCAACCGCCTCTGTTCGCGAGTTCTTATGTTTAACAATTTCCCCAATGAACTGGGAACTGCGAACTACCTGGTGCGGTCTACGGACTTGAAATACTCCTGCGATGAGAAGCCGCCGGCCCCTGACGACGCCATCTACACGTTTCTCGCTTCGGCCACGCAAACGGGCTACTTTCTGACGAATGGAAGCTATCTCACCAGTTCGATGCCGCCGCTCGAATTCGAATACACCAGTGCGCGGATCGATCCGACCTTGCGTCTTGTGAGCGAAGCAAGCGTTGAAGATTTGCCAGAGGGTGTGAGCGGCGGCTACCAGTGGGTTGATCTCGACAGCGAGGGCTCGCCGGGAATTCTTACCCAACAAGCCGACAGCTGGTTTTACAAGCGCAACATCAGCAACCTTCCTCTCCCCGGGCAAAGTACGGCCGCACGTTTCGAGCCGGCAGAGGTGGTGGCGACCATTCCTTCGGTCAGCAATCTGAACGTAGGGGCGCAACAGCTCATGGATCTCGCCGGTGATGGCGAGATTTGCCTAGTGCAATTCTCGCGTCCGCTTTCTGGCTACTATGAACGCGACGAAAGTCGCCGCTGGCGATCGTTTACGGCTTTTCCGGAAGTGCCGAACATCGACTGGCGTGACCCGAACCTGCGTACGGTCGATCTCAACGGAGATGGCTTTGCGGACATTCTGATCACGGAAAACGAGATTTTCACGTGGTATCCCTCGCTTGCAAGAGAAGGATTTGGAGCCGCAGAAACGGTGAGGAAACCGTTCGACGAAGACTTTGGACCGGCGGTGATTTTTGCCGATGGCACCCAATCAATCTACCTTGCCGACATGTCGGGCGACGGGCTTCGGGATCTGGTGCGCATTCGGAATGGAGAGGTTTGCTACTGGCCCAATCGTGGGTATGGCCGCTTCGGGGCAAAGATCACGATGGATACGGCGCCCCTTCTCGACACTCTGGATTTGTTCGACGAGAAGCGGATTCGGCTGGCCGACGTGGATGGTGACGGTACGACCGACATTATCTATCTGGACCGACAAACAGTTCGCGTCTGGTTCAACCAGTCGGGAAACGGCTGGAGTGCGCCACAGACAATCTCCGAGTTCCCGCTCACGAATGACCTGGATTCGATCTCCGCCGTCGATCTGCTGGGGAATGGAACCTCCTGTTTGGTATGGTCTTCACCTCTCCAGGAGGATGCGGCTCGTCCAATGCGCTACATCGACCTCATGGGTGGAATCAAACCGCACCTGCTGGCAAAGATTTGCAATAACCTCGGAGCCGAGACGCGGATCACGTATGCCGCCTCGACCAAATTTTATCTCCGAGATCGGGCCCAGTGTCATCCGTGGGTCACACGCCTTGCCTTTCCCGTGCAGGTCGTGGAACGCACCGAAAGCTATGACTGGATCAGCCGCAATCGATTTGTCAGCAGCTACAGTTATCACCACGGATACTTCGACGGCTTCGAGCGCGAATTCCGCGGCTTTGGGCGCGTCGATCAGATCGATACCGCCGAACTTGGCGCGTTGACCACCTCAGGCTCGCTTCGGCCGGCAACTAACATCGCGGCCAACTCTTACGTCCCGCCAGTTCTTACCAAGACCTGGTTTCACAACGGTGCCTACCCGACGGGCGGACGCGTCACGCGAGTTTACGATCAAGAGTATTATCAGGAACCCCTGAGCGCTACCCAGATTGAGGCAATGCGCCTGCCCGACACGGTCCTGCCTACTGGCCTCAACGGCGGTGAGGTCCGT
>JASHOO010000010.1 GCA_030041035.1 Bryobacteraceae bacterium
TGATCGCCTGCGCCAACGTGGCGACTCTGCTGCTCGCCCGTTCCGCTGCCAGGCAGAAGGAGATTGCCATTCGCCTGGCGATCGGAGCAAACCGCGGGCGAATTGTTCGGCAGCTCATGGCCGAAAGCGCTCTCATCAGCATTCTGGCTGGTGTCAGCGGTCTGGCGCTCGCATGGTGGGTTCTGCATCTGCTGATGATTCAAATATCCGATTCCATTCCGATCTTTTGGACGTCCGTCGCTGTGCACTTGGCTCCGGATCATCGTGTCTTTACCTATATGCTGCTGGTTTCGACCGTAGCGGCTGTCGGATTCGGGCTGGCTCCAGCTTTGCAGGCATCGAAGCCGGCCCTCACACCGGCACTGAAGGAAGAGGGCGGGGCGCTCGGCGGGTTGCGAAAATCCGCGCTGCGCGACGTCCTGGTGGGCGTGCAGGTAGCGCTCAGCTTGGTGCTGCTCATCGGCGCAGGACTGCTGGCCAGAGGATCGCAGCGGGTGTTCGGCATCGACCTGGGATTCGATTATCGAAGACTGGTTACATTTCTTGGCGGCGTAGGGGGCGATGCGGCGAAGGCACTAGCTCACCGAAGGCAGATCATTGACCGCATCGAGACGATTCCGGGAGTGCAGGCGGTTAGCGTCACTTCGCATCCACCGTTAATCGGCGGAAATGGGTGGAGGGTTCTCATTGGGCTCGATGGCCGGCCCATCGACCCGCAGCACGCGCCCGAAGCGAACTACACCTTGGTGACTCCCAACTACTTCGAGACGCTGGGTATTCCGATCCTGCGGGGCCGCAATTTCACATCACAGGAAGCTCACGATGGCAACGACTTCGAAGGAGCGCCAGTCATTGTTAGCGCGCGCACTGCGCAAGCATTCTGGCCCGGCCAGGATCCCATCGGCAGACGGCTCAGCTTCGAAGTCCCGGTGTCCAGCGCTGGTGACCCAAAGCTGCGCTCGCGCTCCAGCGTGGTGATCGGCGTGGTGAAAGACATCCGCAGTGTGAAACTGGAGCAAGTGGACGACACCTGCCTGTACATCCCCGTTACCCGAGACTTTGCGGGCCGCGTTCTGGTGCGGACCGCGGGAGACACGCGCCCGGTGGTGACTGCGCTCCGCAGAGAATTGCCCGAAGCAGAGCCGAACCTGACAGGACTGATTTTTGATTTCCGGTCGGGACTCTCGATGCAACCGTCGTTCCTCTTCTCGCGGGTAGCCGCGGCCATCGCAGCACTGATTGGCCTTCTCGGATTGGCAATGGCCTCAGTCGGCATCTACGGCATGGTCAGCTTCGCCGTGACCCAGCGCACCCATGAAGTCGGCATTCGCATGGCGCTAGGTGCCCGCCGCGAAGACGTTCTGAAACTGGTGCTCGGCCAGAGCATGCGGCCCGTGTTGGTCGGCATTGCCGCGGGCATCGTAGCGGCCGCCGTTGCCGCGCGCGTCCTGGTGTCGCTCCTTTTCGGATTGAGTACGTTTGATCCTCCGACCTTCCTCGGCGTGTCGGCGATCCTGGCGGCGGTGGCGCTCATCGCCGGCTACATCCCTGCGCGGCTGGCTACGAAGGTCGACCCCATAGTGGCTCTCAGATATGAGTAAATTCTGGCGCAAAATCGGGTTTCTTCTTTTCCGGCAGAGATTCGACCGCGACCTCGCCGACGAGATGCGCTTCCATCTGGAAATGAAAGCGCGCGCCGCTGGCGGAACCCAGGAAGCCGGCTACGCCGCCCGGCGCCAGTTCGGCAACGCGCTCCTGTTGCGCGAACAGAGCCGCGATCAATGGGGATGGTTGTGGCTGGAGTCGCTCCTGCAGGATCTCCGTTACGGCCTGCGCATGCTCGCCAACAATCCGGGATTCACACTCGTCGCCATCGCCACGCTCGCCCTGGGCATCGCCGTCAACACCACCATTTTCAGCATCGTCAGTGCCTGGCTGCTCAAGAAGCCCCCGGTGGCCGATCCCGATCACCTGGTCGTCGCAGTCGCCACCAACGCCGCGAAAAACTTCGAGCGGTCGAGAGTCTCCGCAGCCGATTTCCTCGCCTGGCGCAACGAAAACCACGTGTTCGCGGATTTAGCCGCAGGCGATCCCTACCACGATTTCAGCCTCACCGGCGCCGGTGAGCCGGAGCGCGTCTCCGCCATGCGCGTCACTGCCGATTATTTCGCGACCCTGGGCGTGCAGGCTGTTCTGGGACGTACATTCCTTCCCAGCGAAGAACACACGGGCCACGATCGCGTCGTCGTGCTGACGCACAGCTTCTGGCAGCGACGGTTCGCCTCCGATCCCGGCATTGTCGGAAAAACCGTCGCGCTCGATGGAGAACAATATGTCGTGGTCGGCGTGATGCCGGCATCGTTTCGGCAAGTCGAATTCCTGCCGCGATTTTGGGTGCCGCTCGCGCTCCCCGTTGAGTACCCGGATCCCAAAGCGCGCGACGACCGCTCCCTTGTGCTCTTCGGTCGCTTGAAACCCGGCGTCACACTGGAGCAGGCGCGCGCGGAGATGAATACGCTCGCCGGGCGGGCGGAGCGGAATTACCCCGCTTCGGAAAAGGGCTGGGGCGCAAATGTCCTCACGCTTCAGGAGTACACCATCCAGGAAGATCACGTTCGCACGCCGCTGCTGATGCTCATGACGGCCGTCGCCCTGGTTCTACTGATCGCCTGCGCCAATATCGCAAATCTTCTGCTGGCGCGCGCGGACAGACGGCGGCAGGAAATCGCCATTCGCATCGCGCTCGGTGCCGGTCGCATGCGAGTCATCCGCCAGTTGCTGGTGGAAAGTCTCCTGATTGCTTTCATCGGCGGCGCATTCGGGCTCCTGGGAGCATACGGCTTCGTCCGCGTTTTGCTCGGCTTCATGAACATCAACGACTTCCTTGCTTCCGCCGCCACCGATGTCGCGCTCGACCAGCGGGTCATGGCCTTCACGTGCCTCGCCTCCATGGGCGCTGCCCTGGTGTTCGGGCTGGCGCCGGCCATCCGCGTCTCCTCGAGCGATCCGCAGAGCACCCTGCGCCAGGGCGGCCGCTCCGGCGACCTCAATCGCGGTTGGGGACGCAACTTGCTCGTCGGCAGTGAGATTGCCCTCGCCATGGTGCTCTTGGTTGCCGCAAGCCTCTTTATCAAGGCCACGGCCGAGGAGTTATCCGGCGATTTCGGCTACAACCCCAAGCAGATTCTGGCGGCCGCCATCTCTCTGACCGACGCCCGTTATCGCGAGCCGGCCCGGCAGTTTGCATTCTTTGAAAACGTCTCCCGGAAACTCGAGCTCCTGCCGGGAGTCAAAGCCGCGGGAGTTGCGAGTTCCGTCCCCTTTGAATCCAGCCGGCGTCAGTTCACCATCCAGGGGCAGACGGCTGCCCTTGCCTCGGGTGAGCTTCTCGCCCGGTATTTCGCGGTCAGTCCCGGCCAGTTCCGCGTGTTCAACACCCCGCTGATTCAGGGCCGCACATTTCGTGATTCGGATACCGCCGAAGCTCCTCATGTGGCCATCGTGAATCGTGTGTTTGCCGAGCGCTTCTTTCCAGGCCAGAGTCCGCTCGGCCGCTTCATCCGTATTGACCGTGACCAACCGGCCTGGAGTCAGATTGTCGGGATTGTCGGCAATATGAAGGGCTCCTTCAGCCGGATCCAGGAAGAGCCGCAGATGTATGAGCCCTATTTGCAGGTTCCCATGGACCCGGAGATGTGGGTGGATGTCAAAGTGGCCGGTGATCCGAATGCGTTAGCGGGTGCGTTGCGGCGCGCTGTCTGGTCCGTCGACCCCAATCAGCCCATTGCCAGCGTACGCACGATTGCGCGCATTATCGATGAGAGCGACGGCGGCGATTACATAGCCGACACGCTGTTTGGAATTTTTGGCGTGATGGCGCTCATCCTCTCGGCCATCGGAATCTATGGCGTGATTTCCTATGCCGTCGCCCAGCGCACCCACGAAATCGGCATCCGCATGGCGCTCGGTGCGTATCGCGGCGATGTTCTGTGGTCGGTGATCGGCAAGGGCATGTTGCTGGCCCTGGTGAGCGCAGCCGTAGGATTGGCCGCCGCCGCACCTCTGCCCAAGCTCTTCACCGCCTTGTTTCAGGGATACCAAGTCCACAGCTTGGCCATCTTCATCAGCGTGCCTCTGCTCCTGTTGCTGGTCGT
>JASHOO010000127.1 GCA_030041035.1 Bryobacteraceae bacterium
GAGCGGGCTCTGACCGAGGCTCTCGAACTGCCGGAAGAACAACAAGCTGCGTTTCTCGAGAAACTGCCTTCCGGTGTCCGCGCTGAGGTGCAATCCCTTCTGCGTGCGCATCTTCGTGCCGCCAGTTTCCTGGAGGGCGAAACCGGTTCGGAATCATCTGCCGGCGGCGGGGGAAAAGACGGTCCGATAAAGGCAAACACGCAAATCGGTTGCTACCGTATTGAAGCCATGATCGGCGAGGGTGGAATGGGCGTCGTCTATCGCGCCCTGGACACCAAACTCAACCGTCCAGTGGCGGTCAAGTTTCTGTATGACGATCTCGCGGATGCGGCGGCCCAACGGCGCTTCCAGCGCGAGGCGAAGATTGTGTCCTCGCTGAATCATCCCCACATCCTCACTGTGTATGACACAGGTGAATACGAGGGATGCCGTTACATCGTGACGGAGTTCATGGACGGCGGAACGTTGAGGAGTTGGGCTCTCGCCGAAAAGCGCACCTGGCGGGAAATCGTTACGCTGCTGGCCGGAGTTGCCGACGGTCTGGCTGCGGCGCACGCCGCGGGAATCCTGCATCGGGACATCAAGCCCGACAACATCCTGGTAGGGCGCAACGGTTACGCCAAGCTTGCGGATTTCGGCTTGGCGAAGGTGAATGAACAAGTGGCGCCGGGCGGAGCTAGCAAAGCCACAGGTGCGCCAACCACGCGGCGGGGCATGATCCTAGGGACCGTCGCTTATATGTCGCCGGAGCAGGCCTCGGGCCGGCCCACGGACGCGCGCAGCGATATCTTTTCTTTTGGCATCGTCCTGTATGAGTTACTCGCGAGCCGGCGGCCTTTCGAAGGACAAAACGATTTGGAAGTTTTGCAGAGGATTATCCATGGCACGGCTGCGGCGCTCGCCCACGACGTACCGCTCGCTCTGCGGATGATCGTGGAGAAAGCTATCGAAAATGATCCGGCGGATCGGTATCAGGGAATGCGGGATCTGGCGGTGGATCTGCGCAGATGCGCTCGCCAAGGCGGCGCTGAGGTCATGGGCGTGGGCGCGATTACGACGGCACCTCCAGCCGTGGGTCTGCGACTAAGCCGGCGGTGGTGGATGACCGGTCTTGCGGCATTGACACTCGGTGCGCTTGGGGCCTGGGTGTGGTCGTCCCTCCGACAGCCGCCCGCGCAAGAGAAAGTCTTCCGTTTTGAGATTGATCCGCCAGAGGGTGGGCATTTTGCGCGTGGAACCAACGAGACCGGAATCGCCTTATCGCCGGACGGAAAGACTGCGGTTTTTGTGGCGGCGGCGAACGGACAGGCAGGTCTCTGGGTCCGGCCACTGGATGGGACGGCGGCTAGGCTGCTGCCGGGGACGGAAGGCGCGGGTCACCCATTCTGGTCGCCGGATAGCGCGTCGATCGCGTTCTTCGTGAATGGGAAGTTACAGCGAATCGACCCAGCGGGCGGAACGCCGCAGCCGATCTGCGAAACCGACAGCGCCCGTGGCGGCTCCTGGGGTGAAAATGAACAGATTCTATTTGGGCAGGCCGGTGCAGGAATCTTCCGGGTACCCGCTTCCGGCGGGCGGCCGACACCACTAACGACTCCGGCCCAGGCGCGCGGTGAGATGTTCCACTACTGGCCACAGGCGCTTCCCGGCGGACATTTCCTGTACTTCGCGCGCAGCACCAAGTCGGAATATACCGGGGTTTATGCAGCTTCACTGGCCAATCCCGGACAACCGGTTCAATTATTAAGGACCAACGCGAACGCATGGTACGCTCCCGCGGCCGGGACGGTTGATCATCACAAGGGATATTTGCTGTGGCTGAGTGGCGCAACCCTGTTAGCCCAGCCATTTGATGCGGACAAGCTGCAACTCAGCGGGGAAGCGAGCGCGATCGCGAGTCCGGTGGCTCACTACGGCGTAAGCGGCCAGATGTATCTTTCGGCCTCAGGTAACGGCATCCTGCTGTACGGCGGAGCGTACGCGTTAAACCAATTCACGTGGGTAGATCGCTCGGGAAAAGCGCTGAGCACAGTGGGAGGGCCGTTGAACGTCGGCCCATTCGAGCTGTCGCCTGACGGGCGGCGCGTGGTCTTTGCGGTACCGAATTCCTTCGGAGACGACCTCTGGATGCTGGATGTGGACCGCGGGGTGGCCAGCCGGTTTACTTCGCGGTCAGGCCAGAACATCGCGCCCGTCTGGTCGCCCGATGGCCGAAGTGTAGTGTTTGCGTCCGGCCCACCGTACGTCATCTACCGAAAAGACTCAAGCGGCACCAGCAGTGAACAGCGGCTCATTCCGACACTCAATACCCAAATACCCTGCGACTGGTCGCGCGACGGACGCTTTATCCTTTATCACGGTGGAAGCCAGGGACACCGGTTGGGCTCCCTGTGGATTCTACCGATGCGGCCCGGCCCGGGCCAGTCAAGGCCCTATCGTCAGACGGAATTTGCCGAAGACATGGGCCGCTTCTCTCCAGACGGTCATTGGGTAGCTTTTCAATCGGACGAGTCCGGCCGCGACGAAGTCTATGTTGACTCGTTTCCGGAGCCGCACGGCAGAGTGCGGATCTCCACGAGTGGAGGTACTTTTCCGCAGTGGGGTGAGGGCGGACGGGAGTTATTCTACGTTTCGGCGGATTCCAAGCTCATGTCGGTGAGTCCAGGCATAAGCTCAGATTCCTTGAAACCTTCGGCACCACGAGTATTGTTTGCTCTTGGACCGTACGGCGCGGGCCTCAATCCGTATATAGCTGCGCGGGACGGTCAACGCTTCCTGGTAAACAAGTGGATCGAAAATAAGCCTGCTCTGACGGTCACTGTCAACTGGCCGGCGTTGCTGAAAAGGGCGGTTATACATCAATAGGCGTCGCGGCCGCTCGTAGGCCCGCCACAGCAATGAACACCGGATCAGGGCCGATGATTGCGTGCGCTCATCAGGCCCATTATGCTGACCAGCACAAACAGAAAACCCCAGAGCAGCGTGATGAAGAGGACCTCGGTTGCCTCAGAAAATACGCCGGGCACCACGCCGCGAGCCCGCAGAATCATCCAAACCAGCGACAGGAGTCCGACCACCAGGGCCGGTCCAGCAACCCGCTCAATGGCCGTCTGCACTTGCCGCGAGTAAAGGGGATCTGCGGGCATAAATATTGGTGCGGCAGCATAGGCGACGAAGCCACTTGATGCGACGCTGGTGGACACTACCGGTTCTGGTACGTCCTGTTTTCGAGCCAGTCCAGCGGCTATCCGCGCCGCCACCTCCTCCGGGGCGATGGGCAGCACCTTTCTTCGCGCCCAGATCGCGTACCATACCGCCGCAGCTACGTACAATGCCGCTGTTGGAAGGATCACCTGCACGTTTGACCATACATAGAGATATCCGGCAATCGCCGATAAGACAGCTACGAAAACGGGTAGCGACGGGTAAGCGGGAACCTTATATGGACGGAATAATGCCGGTTCCTTTCGCCTTAAGATCATGAGACAGATCATGGCCAGAACATACCAGATCACCGCGGTGAGCGTGGAGATGAGAATAGCAACCGCCGTCGCCTTTTCAAAAAGATAGCCGAACAGGATGAACACGATCGTCACGGCGGTCCAGAGCACCAGTGAAACGTGCGGCGTTCGGCGCGTCGGGTGTACCGCGCCCAACCACTTCGGCAAATATCCCGCGCGTCCCAGCGAAAACGACTGGCGGCTGGTGGCGTAGATCATTCCGTTGTACGACACGAGCATCCCGACCACCGCCAGGGCGGAGAACGCTGTGAGAAACCAACCGGTCCCCCAGACCTTCTTGAAGACCAAGGGCAGCGGATAGTCCACCGCACCCGTCTCGGTGTATGGTGCCGCAGCCGATGCAAACCACCAAGTCAGCAGGACCAGCACCACGAGCGTGATCTGCGCCAGTACCAAGCCACGCGGGATGGAAACGTGCGGCTCGTGCGCTTCCTCCGCCGCCAGAGCGACGGTCTCGATAATCACTAGCCACCATAGGGCGTATGGCACGGCGCCAAGCACGCCCGACCATCCTGAGGGCAGCAGCGGTTGGTGTAACACCCGTTCTACCGACATCCCCCGAGCCGCGCCCATCCAAAACCAAATCAGCGCTGCGATGGCTGCGTACGTCAGCCAGAGCATGATCACTGCCTGCTGCTTCACTCCCAAATACTGAATCGCCAGGAATGCCAGGGCGCAGAGGATGGCGCAAAGGGTGGTCACTTTCCGGTCGGGTTGTTCCGGGTTGATGAGAAACGCGATGTACCCGCCCGCCGCCAGTCCGGTTCCAATGGTGGCGAACAGGCACTCAAGAAACATCGACCAGCCCATCAGAAATCCGAACCATTTCCCTACCGCGCGCCGCCCGAACGCCAGAGGTCCCCCGGCAAACGGCATGGCGACGGAGAGCTCCGAGAGCGCCAGCACCCACGCCAGGTACAACACACAAACGATCAGCGAGGCAGCCAGCACTCCGATGGGGCCGCCCACGGGCAGCCCGAAATTCCAGCCGAAGTACATGCCCGTGATCACGACGCCGACGCCGAGCGCCCAGATATGGATCACGCCCAGCGGCTTGTTGAGTGCATGCTGCCGGATGTACTCGATCTCCTCCGGCAAGAGCAG
>JASHOO010000128.1 GCA_030041035.1 Bryobacteraceae bacterium
GGCGATGGCATCGGCCAGATCGTCCAGTAGCACATGGGTTTCGCGGTACAGCACGCGGTAGCCCTGGAGGATGGCGGCTTGGCCGATGGCCTGGGCTAAGTGGCTCTTGCCCGTGCCGCCTGGACCCAAAAACAATGCGTCTTCCCGCTTGCCGATGAAGGCGCACGTGGCCAGGTCGAAGACCAGACTGCGATTCATCTTCGGATTGAAGGTGAAGTCAAAGTTGTCCAGCGTCCTGTTGGGATCGCGGAACGCAGCCTGTTTACGGCGCCGCTCTAACAAGCGCTCGCTTCGCCGGGTCAGTTCATCTGTGACCAGACACGAGATCAGATCGATGGGGGCCATGGCTTCGGCCTGGGCTTGGTGCAGCCGGGTTTCCAGCACGGCGGCTATACCACCGAGCCGGAGTTGTCGTAGGGAACGCTCTAATTCGATGAGGTTCATGTTTCACTCTCCTTGGTTTTGTTTTCGATGAAGTCACGGTACAGGGTGAGTTGGCGGATCAGGGGATCGACCTGGCGCAAACTCAATGGCCTTTGTGGATTTCGCTCTAGGTAGCGGCGCACAAAACGGTAATCGCAGACGCCCATTTCCAGAGCAGCAGCGCAGGCATCGTCAACGGTTGCGGCGCCGTACTTTTTGGCCAGTGACAGCACGCCCAGAATCCGGCGCACTGCAATCTCTCCGTGCTGGTTATGCATCCCACGGCACAGCGCTCCGATCTGCAATCCGGTTTTGCCAGCGCGAATCAGCAACTGGAGCGTGCCCGGTGGCGTTTTCTTGGAGCGGTCTTCGTCTTTGATCCGATGGCGGCCTCGCGCCTGGCGCAAGTGCTCGCGTAGCAACTGACCGTTGTCCGGGTTCAGCAGTCGCACCACCTGGGTGTCCCACTGCACCTGGACACGCCGACTGATCCAGCCCGGCGGTACGCTGTAGTAAGCGGCTTCGACTTCGACGCAGCCATCCAGATGGACCGTGCGCTCGCCGTACTGGTAGTAGCGGAAGGGTTCGATGGGCAGGGGCAGCAGGAACGGCCGCTCTTCGGCGAACATGACCGCGACCTGCCGCTTGGTCGTGCCGTGGATGCGCGTATCGGCCCAGCGCGCTTCCCATTGATCCAGGTGGGTCTGGGCTTCCTCGAGGCTTTCGAAGCGAAGGCCCTTCAACGGTGTTTTCTGGGCGTGAGCTACCCCTGACTCCACCTTCCCCTTTCGATCGGCATGCCCGACACGACAAGGCAGGGGCACGGTGCCGTAATGCTGGAGCACATCGCGGTACAGAGGGTTCAGCGAGGGATCGTAGATATCGGGGGCGAGCACACCCTCGCGCAGATTATCCAGCACAACAACGCGGGTGCAGCCACCCAGCCGGCGGAAGGCCTTCTCATGCAGTTCGGCCCAGATCTGCGAGCTGGACCGGAACACCAGCAAGCGAACGGACTTGCGACTGTAACCGAGAGTCAGCACGAACAGCCGCGTGCGGCGGTACTTGCCGCTGTGCGGATCGCGCACCATCGGGCCAGTGCCGTAGTCGACCTGAAGTTCTTCGCCGGGTGCAGTTTCGATGACGGCGCACGCTTCCGGCGATTGGCTTCCACCACGAAGCTTCCGGACGAAACGGTTGACGCTCTTATACTCGGCGGCGAAGCCGCAGGTATCCACCAGTTCCTGCCAGATCGCCATGGCGTTGCGGCCATGTGAGAGGGCCAACTCAATGGCTTCGCGGTAAGGCTCACAGGCGCTAGCTGAGGGACTGCGACCGGCCTGCGGCGCGGGTGCTGGTGCCGGTCTATCTCCCGACTCCGCGCCAAAGTCGGTGGTCACCTTCTCCGGACTGGCCGGTTTTGAGTGCACCCGTCGACCACGTGGTGGTCGCAGCGCCACTCCGGCCTCTTTCAGGTAGCTGGAGGCCGTCTCTCGACGAACGCCGGTGGCCTCTTCAATCCGGCGCAACGACCATCCCAACCGCCCCAATGCTATGACTTGCTGCTTCTTTTCCTCGTTCAAGACATTGCTCACGACCAGGGAGGATAGTGCTCTCCCGTCAAATCAATGTCCTGGATGTTGGTTTGATGGCTTACAACTGGCCGGTTTTCAGGTGACCGTCACTGGCCGGTTTTGGGTGTCCACCGAGGCCAGTGCCTCATGTGCGGCACACATTTCCCGTTCCGAATCTCACTTGCGTACGGCACCGAAACGCCAAGTATTTCAGCGATTTTCGGCCTTGTGAATTGAGCGAGACGCGGCTGGATGTTGCTCATGTAATATTCGTTGGTCAGCCACGAGGGATGGTCTGCCGGGTTCCACGCCTGGAGCGCCTCATTTTGACGTTGGCTGGTTTTCCTGCGTCGTTCCAAAGCCTCAGGAGTCCGACCGGCAACCCGCCCCGCCTGAGCTGCTTCGACCAGGGCCTCCGTACTCGCTGCGACACCACAGTTTTTGCAGTGGGTCCGGCGCGCCGAGATCGCTGCTCCGCACGTCCGGCAAACGTTTTGCGGTTCCGGGACATCCATTTTGGCAACATTTGACGATTTCCCCATCGACTGT
>JASHOO010000129.1 GCA_030041035.1 Bryobacteraceae bacterium
CGGCCAACCCGGGCTCGCAGCGGACCGGCACGATCACGGTTGCGGGCCAGACGTTCACAGTAACCGAGTGGGGCATTTACCCGGTGATCTCGACTCTGGCCGGCGGAGGGGTGCCGCTTGCAGCGGTGCCGGGCACTTCCGTGGCGATTCCGGTTTCCTGGGGGGTAGCCGTCGACTCTGCCGGCAATGTCTACTTCTCCAGTACCGCGCTAAACGCAGTCTTCAAGCTGGATACCGTGGGTGTGGTGATGTGGCTCGCGGGAAACGGAGCGCCAGGGAGTTCGGGCGATGGCGGACCGGCCCTGACCGCGCAGTTGAGCCAGCCGGCCGGCGTGGCCGTGGACAAGTCCGGCAACGTGTACATCGCCGACAACGGCAACAGCCGTATTCGCAAAGTGGACACCTCCGGCACGATCACGACTCTGGCGGGCAATGGCACGCCCGGCTACATGGGCGATGGCGGACCGGCGAGCGATGCGGAGATGGGGCCGGCTGACGGTCTGGCCGCGGACGCTTCGGGGAATATCTACATTCCCGACACGAGCCACAACATCATCCGCAAGGTGAATGCCGCCGGCATCATCACCACCGTGGCGGGCAACGGCACGTCCGGGTTCTCAGGCGACGGCGGCGCGGCCACGCGCGCGGAACTGGCGGGCCCCAACGCCGTGGCTGTAGATGGGGCGGGCAATCTTTACATCGCGGACACGAGCAACATGCGCATCCGCAAGGTGAATCCTGCCGGGATCATCACCACCGTGGCCGGCTCGGGGAGCTGCTGCAATGAGGGCGATGGCGGCCCGGCCACCAGCGCGCAACTACAGTTTCCCTCGAGCGTGGCGGTGGATGGGGCAGGCAATTTCTATATCGCCGACAGCGGCTACAATCGCATTCGCAAGGTGAATTCGGCCGGCATCATCACGACCATCGCGGGCAACGGCAGCCCGGGTTACACGGGCGATGGGGGCTCCGCAACGCAGGCCGAGCTGGCGAATCCCGGAGGAGTGGCTGCCGACGGTTCGGGCAACCTTTATTTCGCCGACACCGTGAGCCTGCGCCTCCGCAAGGTGAGCGCGGCCGGCATCATCACGACGGTCGCGGGCGGGGGGACGGGTGACAGCGGTTTGGCCGTTTTCGGACTTCTGAGTGCGCCCTGGGGCATCGCCCGCGACAGCGCCGGGAACACATACATCGCCGACACCGGCAACAACCGCGTTCGGAAAGTGGCGGCCAGCGGAGTCATTACAACGGTGGCGGGTGTGGGCACAACCGGCTACTCGGGCGACGGCGGACCGGGTATCAGCGCGCAACTGAACGCACCCGAGGGGCTGGCGCTGGACGCATCCGGGAATCTGTACATTGCCGACACCTATAACTTCCGGGTGCGCCGGCTGGACACATCCGGCAACATGACTACCGTGGCGGGCAACGGAAGTTATGGTTATACCGGCGATGGGGATCCGGCGGTGAACGCGCAGTTCGGCGCTCCGTGGGGATTGGCGGTGGACTCATCGGGGAACCTCTATATCTCCGACGCCGGCTACGGCGTGGTCCGCAAGGTGAATGCGTCCGGAATCATCAGCACCGTGGCCGGGAGTGGCGCCTACGGGTTCTCCGGCGATGGCGGGCCAGCCACCGCGGCCGCAATGCGCAATCCGCACGGAGTGGCGGTGGACGGGGCGGGCAACCTTTATATCGCCGATATGAACAACAATCGCGTGCGCAAAGTGGGCCAATCCGGAACCATCACCACAGTGGCCGGCAACGGGAATTGCTGCAACGGGGGCGATGGCGGACCGGCCACCAGCGCGAACTTGGGCCCGCAGGGTATCGCCCTGGACGGCGCGGGCAATCTGTACATCGCGAACACCGGTGGCAATTCGGTGCGAGTGGTGAATGGGGCAGGGATCATCACAACCATCGCCGGAAGCGGTTCCAGCGGTTACTCAGGCGATGGCAGCGTGGCCATCGCGGCCGAGTTCAACGCGCCCTGCGCTATCGCGCTTGGTGCCGCAGGCGCGATGGCTGTGACCGACCAGGGCAACAACGCCGTGCGGATGCTGACGCCGGACGGCACGACTCCCGTTCTCACCATCGAGAGCGCGCATGACACCTTCACCGCGGGCCAGAGCGGCACATACACGCTGATGCTGCGCAACGCCGGGGCGGCGGGACCCACCCGCGGGACGGTAACCGTCAGGGAGATTCTGCCGGCGGCTGTGAGCCTGGTGTCGATGGCTGGCACCGGCTGGACCTGCGCGGCACCGGCACAACCGGTTTGCACGCGCTCAGACGCGCTGAGCGGCGGGTCTTCGTATGCCCCCATCACGGTAACCGTGAACGTGTCCGCGAGCGCGCCGGATCAGTTTTCCAATCAGGCGACTGTGACGGGAGGTGGCAGTAGCGCGGCCGGAACCCAGGATTTCACGATTGTGACGCCGGCGGTGGCGGCGGGGAGTGTGTCGCGTCGTCTTCTGGTTGCAGGAGGGTACCAGGAGGACCTGCTAAGAATTCGCAGGTTCCGCCCTGTTGCTAGCCTCCTGCACGCACGGGGTTCGCGACGAGCCACCCCTCTCGCCCGTCTCAGGCTGAATACTTTCCGCTCCAGTTGAAGACCAGTTTCCGTGATCCCCCGACCCCACGGAGTAGATCGTCCAGAAACCGTGAAGTCAATCGCAGGCTCCCGGCGTAGAACGCCGCTCACGATCGCCCTATTGAGATCGGCATCGGCGAGAAAACGGGTCTTCACAATGGGCGAGCTGTATGCAGTTCATCCCGAGCGCGCATCAGCCTCTCGCGAAGATCGGCTGGCAGCGGGTCTGAATTGCGCCGTCCCTCAGCCCATTCTTGGTCTCGACGAAGAAGGTGGGCATCGATTTCGGCTGGTTTGCTAGATAGAACGCGATGGCGCCCTACACTTCTTCCAGCCGAAGCAGCTCGAAATTCTGGCGGATCGTCTCGGGAGATTCGCCGCGGCGAAATCCATGGACGATGGAGTCGAGCGAGATCCGTGTACCGGCAATAAAGTAGCTGCCGTCCCGTTTTTCGATGTATTGTTTCGCCATGACTCTTTCATTTTGCAGCCTTCGGGTTCTGGATGGCCGCGCCAAAAAGTGAAGTCCAATAAGAGTCCATCACCAGACTGCCGAAAACTGCCCCCCGAAAATCAATAGCTTGGGATCATCAGCAATCAACGCCGTAGACGCCAAGTTTTGTATTTTTCAATCTACCGTCAATTTCCCAAGCTGTTCTCCTCCAGGTCGATATAAAGCTGACCAGCCAGAGACCGTGGTCGACCTCTTTGACACCCACAGCCTGACCGGCGAGAGATTTTCTTGCGATTAAAGGCAGAGGCGGCCGCAGCTGGTGACCATGACGGTGCAGTCGTAAAACGGTTAGTGGGCTCGGGAACGCCCTGATCCAGCTGGAGCGAAGGTGTGTAGACCCGGGCCGGGCATTGCATTTCCAGGGCTTCGTGCGGCCATTGGTAATTGAATTCTTCGATGAAGTCATCGAACCTGGCTTGCTGCTGCAAGATGTTGGCACCGGCAGGCCGTGTGGCTTCCTTCTTTAGTCCGATGCATGCGTTCGTGCCGTCCATTCTGCTGGGGATGGCCGGGGCGAATGCGCTCGATGGCGACGCGCAGCCGTAACCACACTTGCCGAGAATCTGCCAATCCTGCATGGGAAACATCGCGTTGAACAGTAGGAACCAAGCATCAGGCGAAAAACGAAATTTGATGACAGTTCGGCTACTTGTTTCTCGCTATCAAGATACTGAGATCGCCAGTAGGCATGGCGTGAATTTCAATGAGGAGGTTCCGCTCGATGCGGGACCATTAGCCGAGTGTTTTAACAACCAGAAGGGGGAACCATATGGCAAAAGAGCAGGAACATGCAATCGAGAAAAGCAAACCGGCGAGCATCAATTCCGCAGGTGTCGACGATAGCGAGCTCACCGACCGCGATTTACTTAGGGTGGCAGGAGGCGTTGAGACAGGGCCTGTCGGCGCTGCAAATACACGGTCGATGCCCCCCGAGGGCGCCCCGGCGACCCAGGCAAGCATTGCGATGATGCAAGCATGCAACACACACGCCTGCGATGAACCAGGCTCATAACGGCCATGCCCGAACTGTCCATTCAGACTATTAGACATCTGCCCCCGGTTGGAGACCGGGGGCAGATAGTACCGGACGCCTCTCTGGGAAACCTGCCCGTCGCATGTGCGCCTGTTCGACCCGACCGAACTGGTTTGTCCCTC
>JASHOO010000130.1 GCA_030041035.1 Bryobacteraceae bacterium
CGCGCCTGGGCAGACGCGATTCTCTCTCCGCGCGAACGGAAGAGAGGAACAAGGAAGGGGAAAGCCGCGTGAGCGGTGTCACCTTCGACGCGGGTGGACTGATTGCGTTAGACCGGAACGATCGGCGGGTGCTGGCACTGGTCGCGCGTGCGGCGGAGCGCGGGATGCGGATCACGGTCCCGGCCACGGCGCTGGCACAAGCCATGCGCAACCCCGCCCGGCAGGCACGGCTTTCGCGGCTCATTCGACAATCCGGCACCGACCTCGTGGCCCTCAACGGACCGGATGCCACGGCGGTCGGCCTCCTCTTGGCGCACACTGCGACGGCCGACGTTGTCGATGCCCACGTCGTCATCTGTGCGCGGCGGGCTGGACAGGCCCTGGTCACCAGCGACGCAGCCGATATCAGGCGAATCGCTCCTGACTTACCGTTGCTGGCTATATAAATCGAGTGGGTGTTTCTCTCACGGCATCAACTTCCTCCTCAAGAACTCCTCCGTCGCGTGGTACGCCTCAACCCAGTGCGCGTACAGCAGGAAATCGTGGATCTCGTCGGGGAAGATGAGCTCCTCGAACTCCACGCCCTGTTTGCGCAGCGCCGCCGCAAGCGTGACGGTCTCGCTGAAAGGCACGTTGCGGTCGTCATCGCCGTGAATCAGCAGCACGGGCGAATGCCACGTCTTCACCCAGGCGATGGGTGACGATTCGTAAGCGATGCGCGCGACCTCCTGCTGCTTCTCGGGATCATACGACGGAGTGAAATTGCGGATCTCGACGTTCCATTCGTGCACTCCGTGGAAGTCTACTCCGGCTGCAAACAGATCCGACGCGCGCGCGAGGCCGAGCGCCGTCAGGTAGCCGCCGTACGATCCACCCCACAGTCCGATGCGCGCCGCATCCACATCCGGCCGGCTGCGCAGATAGAGCCCCGCGCCCGTCACGTCGTTGAATTCGCTCGCCCCAC
Organism: Bryobacteraceae bacterium; assembly: GCA_030041035.1. Taxonomy (GTDB): domain Bacteria; phylum Acidobacteriota; class Terriglobia; order Bryobacterales; family Bryobacteraceae; genus QHXW01. The sequence goes on from JASHOO010000130.1 coordinate 965, forward strand.
GCGCGCCGTAGTCGATCGCCTCGCGGAAATCCAGGCCGTATCCGATGCCGCTGCGATAGTTCACCGAAAGCACGATGAAGCCGCGGCTCGCCAGGTACTGATTCATCGCGTAGGCGTTGTTGTAGTAGTACATGTAGTGCCATCCGAGCAGCATCTGCCGCCGCGACCCCCCATGGAAGAACACCACCGCCGGCCGGCGCTCCCCCGCAGCCAGGTTGCGCGGCCGGAACAGTTGCCCGTGAATCAGCATGCCGTCGGTAGCGGAGATCATCACCGGCTGCGGTGTGATCAGACGGTCCGCTGGAAAATCGGAGGGAATTGATCCGGGCGCGAGGTCTTTGGGCTCGCCGTTAGCCACCAGGATCGCCGCCCGCGCGGGCAGTTGCGCGCCCGAGCGCAGGAACGCGATCCCCTTTCCGTCGCTCGTCACTACGGGCGACCACTCAATGCCCTCGCCGCTCGTGACCGGCGTGGCGCCGGCCTGATCCACCGCCGTCCTCCAGAGATGCCTCCGGTCGATATCGCCCTGGTTCGACGAGTACACGAGGCCACTGCCGTTCGGCGCCAGTGTGACATGCTCGACTTCGAATTCGCCGGGTGTGAGATCGAGCGGCGTGCCAGGCGCAGCGCCCTGACTCGGCACCTCCAGCGAATAGAGATGTAGCCAGCCCGTGCGCTCCCACGGAAAGATGAGCCGCCTGCCCGCCCACATCAACGGATCGCGCGCCACGATGCCGTGAAACACGCTGCCGCGGCCGGGCTCCGCTTTCCACACCTGCCGCCCGCGGCCCGTCGCCGCGTCCGCCACACGGATCGACCACGGCTCCGCGGTTCGCTGTGGCCCGAAGATTTCCGGCGCCGCCGGAACGCGGATGAAGGCGACCTGCCGGGAATCCGCCGACCACACCGGATCCCCGTCGTGATCCACACCCGCATCGAGATAGCGCAACTGGCTCGCCGCCGGATCGTACACCGCGATGAAGCTGTGGTCGCCGCGCGCGCTGACGAAGGCCAGCTTTGTGCCGTCAGGCGACCATCGCAGCGATTGAGCGCTGCCTCGCGCATGCACCGCTTGTGCCGGCTTCGCATCGCCTTCGAGCATCGCCATCCAGATCTGGCCCTTTTGCACGAAGGCCACGCGATCGCCCTTCGGAGACACCGCCGGCGAATGACCTTCCGCCAGCCGCCTGGGTGCGCCGCTATCGACGATCCAGATCACCTGTTCCACTCCCGCAGGATTGCTGCGCGGGTTGGGATCCTCGCGCCCCATTTCGAAATCCCCGCCGCGCACGTAGATGACCGATTGGCCGTCGGGCGTCCACTCCACCTGATTGATCTCCTGCCCGTCGTCTTCGGTGTTGCTGGTGATCTGCCGGCCTTGATAATCCGGCGGCGCAGCCACCCACAGGTTGCGCACGCCGCGTGCGTTGAGCTGCCACGCCACCTTGCCGCCCGCGGGCGCGGCCGTCAGGTTTTCGGGAAAGGGTGCGGCCGTGACCTGTTCCAGCGTGAACGGCTGCTGAGCCGCCAGCGGCGCAGCTATCACCACAAGCAGGACGGACGTTATGCGATTAGACATGTAGAGATTGTAGAACTCGCGCCGACGTCCTTCACTACAATAGGTCTGAGGAACTCATGGCCAAGCTCTCCGTTCGCGATCTCGACCTCGCAGGCAAACGTGTTTTCATCCGTGTCGATTTCAACGTGCCGCTCGCTCCCGGGGGCCGCGAAATCACCAGCGACAAGCGCATCCGGGCGTCGCTCCCCACGATTCAGTACGCGCTCGAGCACGGCGCGGGGCTGATCCTGGCGTCGCATCTGGGCCGGCCCAAGGGCAAGCCCAATCCCGAAATGAGCCTCAAGCCGGTGGCGCAGCGCTTGGAGGAACTTCTGGGGCGCCCTGTCAAAATGGCGCCTGATTGCATCGGCCCCCAGGTCGAGAAGATGAAGCCCGCGCCCGGTGAGGTGCTGCTGCTCGAGAATCTCCGCTTCCATCCCGAGGAGGAAAAGAACGATCCCGGCTTTTCCAGGCAGCTCGCCGCACTCTGCGATCTGTATGTCAACGATGCATTCGGCTCCGCGCACCGCGCGCACGCTTCCACCGTCGGTATGATCGCCTTCGTGCCCCAAGCCGCCGCCGGCCTGCTCATGGAGCAGGAGCTGAAGTATCTCGGCATGGTCACCACCAATCCCGCGCGCCCGTCGGTCGCGATTCTCGGCGGAGCGAAAGTCTCCGACAAAATCGAGGTCATCTCCAACCTGGCCAGGATCGTCGACAAGCTGCTCATCGGCGGCGCCATGGCCTACACGTTTCTCAAGTCGCAGGGCCAGCCTGTCGGCAAGTCGCTCGTCGAAAACGACAAGCTCGATCTCGCGCGCGATCTGCTCGGGAAGTTCGGCTCGAAGCTCGTGTTGCCGGTCGATCACGTGGTGGTTTCCGAGCTGAAAGAAGGCGCGCCGAACGAAGTGGTGGATACCGTTCCGGAGGGCAAGATGGGCGTCGATATCGGCCCCAGGACGATCGAGGCGTTTTCGAAGGTCATCGCAGGAGCG
>JASHOO010000131.1 GCA_030041035.1 Bryobacteraceae bacterium
GTACCACGCAAGACGGCCAGATCCAAGACCTCCTAAATGCGCTCTCGGAACCGGAAACTACAGCTAACTCCGCGGACTACAACCAAGTTGCTCAATGGCAGTCAAATCCCTTTGATCCCGACCTGATTGCGCGCCTGCGGCCCGTGGCTTATCAGAAAGCTATAGTCATGGCCTACATCGACAACCTTATTGCTTGGGGCGACAGCCTCTTTATCCAGAACACCCGCGAATCGATCAACGAGGCGACCCAGCTATACGTTCTGGCCGACAAGCTTCTCGGGCCAAAGCCAATCAGCGTGCCGCAGGAGGGGACGGTCTTGCCGAAGAGCTACAGCGACCTGCAATGGGCCGGTTTAGACAATGCCATGGTACAGCTGGAAAATGCGTTTCCCTTCTCCGCACCAAGCACAGCGACCGCAAATAGCAACAACAGCTCCTCGATTCTTCAAGGTGTAGGAGCGCTCAGTACGGGAGTTGTGCCGTATTTTTGCACTCCGTCCAATACTCAGCTGCTTGGTTACTGGAACACGGTTGCCGATCGCCTTTATAAGATCCGCCATTGCATGAACATTCAGGGGCAAGTGCAGCAACTCCCTCTGTTCTCACCCCCAATTAATCCGGCTCTGCTGGTGGCGGCGGAAGCGGCAGGAGTTGATTTAGGCAGCATTCTTTCCGATATTAATGCCGCCGTTCCCTACTACCGTTTTTCTTACATGATGTCGCGCGCGCAAGAGCTGTGCGCAGAGGTGAAGAACCTGGGGAACGCTCTACTTTCGGCGCTTGAGAAAAAAGACGTGGAGGGACTGGCATTGCTGCGAGCGGGACAGGAAATTGCTGTTCAGAATGCTGTGCTAGTCCTCAAACAAATCCAAGTCAACGAAGCTAACAGCAACCTGCAAGGTTTGCAGCAATCGCTTGCGGTTACAACTTACAAACAAACCTATTACCAAAGTTTAATCAATGGCGGATGGAGCACATTTGAAAATGCTCAGGTGGCGGCCTTAACTACATCGCAGGCATATAAGTCACAGAGCCAGCAAACGGAGATACAAGCTTCGATCGTATCCCTGTTGCCCAATCTCGAAATCGGTATTTCGGGAGCCATGTCCAGCCCAGTTTCTACCTTGTCGTTTGGAGGAAGCCAAATGGGAGCCCTGGAGGGGGCGGTCGCTCGGATGTATGGAGCCAAGGCGGATGGGTACTCATATTTGGCGACCATGGCAGGCCTGAGCGGCGGATGGAACCGAAGAAGCCAGGAGTGGAATTTCCAACTCCAGACCGCGGGTTTGGAAATAGCGCAGATCAACAGCCAGATTACTGCGGCTAATTTCCGAGTACAGATCGCCCAGCAGGATGTGCAGAACCAACAACTGTTAATCAGTAATGCTCAAGCCGTGCAAGACTTTCTCACCAACAAGTTTACCAGCGAGGATCTCTACAGCTGGATGATCGACCAAGTCTCATCCCTCTACTTCCAGTGCTACCAGATGGCCTACGATCTCGCGAAGCGGGCCGAGACATGCTATCGATTCGAACTAGGCCTTTCCACCTCAAACTATATTCAGTTCGGCTATTGGGACAATCTGAAGCAAGGCTTGCTGTCAGGCGACAAGCTCTACCTTGATCTGAAACGACTGGAAACGGCGTACATTGACCAGAACCGGCGAGAATACGAAATCACGAGAAGCATCTCTCTGCTGCAGCTCGATCCGTTGGCCCTCATCACGCTTAAGGAAACGGGACAGTGTATCGCTTCGTTGCCGGAGGCTTTCTTCGATATGGATTACCCCGGCCACTACGTGCGGCGCATCAAGACCGTCGGCCTCACTATCCCCTGCGTCACTGGGCCGTATACCAGCGTGAACTGCACCTTGACGCTTGTGCAAAGCAAGATTCGATGGGACGGTTCCTTGGGGTCCGGCTACCAAGAAAATCCTGTGGGATCGGACCCGAGGTTCTTTTACAACTTTGCCGCTTCGCAGTCGGTCGCCACTAGCACGGCGCAAAACGACAGCGGCATGTTCGAAGTGAACTTCCGAGACGAGCGTTATCTGCCCTTCGAAGGAGCAGGAGCGATTTCGCAATGGCTAATCTCTATGCCGCCGGAGTGCAATGCCTTTGACTTCGAAACGATCACCGATGTCATGTTCAACCTAAAATACACCGCGCGCGATGGGGGATCGGCGCTGGGGGCGATCGCAGCACGCGCGGCGACCCTGCCCGGGCCTCAAGCCCAATTGGGACTGAACGCACCCACTCTAGCGTTCCCGAAGAAACAGGCAAACCTCACCCGCTGTTTCAGCTTGAAACATGAGTTTCCGACAGAGTGGTATCAGTTCATGCACCCGGCACCTGAGGCCACAACCCAAACAATGTCCATCCCCCTGACCAACGAACGCTTCCCATTTCAGTATCGTGGGATGAAGCTCAGTATTTCGCAGGTGCAATTGTTCCTGCAGTTCAAGGCAACGTACCCGCTCTTCACGCAGTCCTCATCAACGCCTCTGCAAAACTACGATTCCAGTAGTTTGCCCATCACTCTGAATCCTCCCGCACCATCAGCTGGAGGAGCATCAAGCCCCGGGACCTTTGTCAGCAACCCCACTCTTTCTGGAATGCCATCCGCTCTTATTGTTTTGTCGCCACCGGCTCCGCTGTTCGTGTTTTCGATGAGAGGAGTCCAACCTTGGACGCTCTCGATCAACTCCTCGGATATCCAGAACTTGCCTTCCGGGTTGTGGAATGCGAGTAATGGTTTTCTGAAGGCGGAGACCATCGGCGACCTGTTCTTAGTCTGCCAGTACTCCGTGGATTGACGGCGAGCATTTGCGCACGAGATCCGACCTCCATTCCTGAACAATGAAGGGAGTCGCCATTCTGAATCTCAGCCTTCTCAATCTCATCATCTCGTCCATAGCTCATTAGGCTGTTTCCAAGGTTGTACGTAAGCGTCGGGTGCAGGTGCAACGGATTCGAGAAGTATTCTCGCCACGTCCAATCGTCCAATCTGGACACCGACTCCCCGCGATCCCGCGATCGCGGGCAATTATTTCCCTGGAGCGTTCGAGAAACTCACGAAGTGAACTGATACCCGGATGGACACTGTTTGTTGCTGGTCGGTTCTTGGGGTCTTGGGGTTCTGGTCCAGTGCATTGCTAACTTCGTCCACGAGAGCGATCCCGGGACTCCTTTCTGATCCCTGTGTCCTGCTGGCGCTGGAGTTCGCCAGCAGCATTGACGAGCTCCGCCTGGTATCGGCCGAGCCAGCCGCCCCAGCCGCCCTCCGCCGGGACGATGCCGCGCCCGATCTGCCGTCGGACAGCGTCTTGAAAATAATGCTGGTTACCCAGCAGCTTTTCGCAATCGCCCAGGTCGTCGATGGCTAGCTCGGGTCGGCCGTTTTCATTGAAAGTTCGTAGGCTTATGAAGGAATTTACCCGGAGCCTGCCTAGGCTTCGCGCTCTGTGAATTTCCGGCGTGTAGTAGAGATGGTGCAACCTGCCGTCTGTTCCTTCGATCAGGAGGTAGGCTTGACCGGCTTTTCGACCCGCTTCTTCCTCCGCCTGAAGGACTACCCGACCTTCCAGGGACTTTAGCTCCCGCAAGTCTGCTACCACTAGTTGTAGCCGCTCATCTGAAAGCAGCGCTCCGTGCGCGGCCAGCATCTTCTGCCGGTCATTCACGCGCTGCATGGCACGCAGGATGTTCTCGAAATCGCGCCTGACAAGCCAGGCGTTGTTTCCGACCGGCTCGGCCAAGCCCATCTTTTCCAGGGTCATCAACCGAGCGGCGACGTGCTGTTCCTGGATTCTTGCAAAACCTGGTAGGTTACGGTCGCCTGGACTCCTGGTGATAGTGAAATGCACTGCCTCCTGACCGGCTCCTTGCGCCCGGTCTGAACGGTTTGCTCGACCGATAATGCGATCGAGAGATGTATTCCGGTGTGCGTCGACCTCGCGCAATTGCGCTTCTGCCGCATCCAGTTCCGTTCGGTACCCGAGCTGAAGAGTGCATAGATCCTCGGCCATTGCACGGATGCCGTGCTTTATGTAGTCCCGGTTCAACCGTAGGCTTTCACCAGTGTCCCCGATTCCCCGAAGCGCGATGTGAACGTGAGGATGCTGGGTGTTGAAATGGGTAACAGCCGCCCATTCCAACCGACTGTGCAAATCCTTCTCCATCTGTTGCATGAGCTCGCGCGTTAGCCTCTGCAGATCCAAGCGATCACCGAACTCCGGAGAGAGGATCAGCTTGAACAGACGTTCATCGCCAGCTTTCTGCCAAGCGGCCAGTGTGGCGGATAGATCTGCAAGTTCGCTTTCCGCCGTGAATGCCGTAGGCGCGGTGCTACGGCCTCTGGCGCTTTCCCGCATGAGGTACCGACCGTGAGCGAACCATTGGCCTGATGTCTTATTACGCGAGTAGATCACCCGCACGGCACATCGCTGGTTGAACCGTTTGCGCGGCCTAGTGGAACCCCCCTTCGACGCCCCTCCGCGCTTCTTGCGAGACATGCGGGCGTAGTGCATGATGCGCTTGAACGCGATCGACCAAGTCGTCGATTCGTCCCGGACCCGAGTGCGCGGCTTTCTGGGATAAAGGCGGAACCCACTGTTTTCGCTAGTCACTGGATGCGACCTGTCAGCTCATCGAGGGCTGCCTGCGTATCCCCCGCTATTCCCATTCCGACGCTCTTCAGGAATCGTTCATAGCGGGCTTTGCCACGGGCGACGGCTTGGGCGTGATTCTCTCCGGACGGCTCCGGCAGGCAGGTTAGGACGGTCTTGGTGAGGGCGTCCAGGAAGGCAAATAAACCCTGTTGGCCAGTTCTAAGACGTCGTAGTTCACCCGCCAGGCGGTCAATGGTGGCGGCAAGCCGCTCTTCAGTGGCCTCAATTGTGGTGTTCGAACCGGCGAGCTCCTTCTGTATGGCCGCTCGCATGAAGGCACTGGCTGTGGCAAAGCCACGTTTCTTCGACTGCTCACGAATTTCACCAACAAGTTCCGCCGACAACCGGATCGTTCGTTTTCTCATGCCGCCGTCCATGCCGAGAACTACCCACTCACTTATAAGGGAGTGGCAGAGGCACCTCGTGACAGGCTCTTGGAAAAAAAGTTGGGCGTCGGACACGGAGCATGACAATGGGAGGCATCGTCATGCCACGGAAATCCAGTTAAGGATGGGCGTTAACGTCAAAAGTCTGCGGATACGTCCGACATCCCTTTATGTTCCACTACCGGTTTTTAGGGGTGTTTTTGATGGCCGTTTTTGAAACTTCCTGCAAGCGGCTGGAATAAAGTGAAACCCGCTCTTTTTGGCCGTGCAAAATTGAAACATCCCGAAACTCTGCGGGTAACAAACGAAATTCGGCTCAGAATTGGCAGTCATAGAAATTTTTTTACCTCGACTGTCACGTATGTCCTTTGCCACTCCCTTATAAGTGAAGGGGCAATTCTGATTCACCAAATCCATCCTACCGGGCAGGGATTACTCCGGTACCGGCGTACGTCTGGTCGCCAGAAATATTCTGGCAACCTACTGTCACCAACAGGCTCTCCCACTTCCTTCAAGGTGAAGAGCATTTTATGGACACAGTGAGTATGGCAGAACCGTACGGTATTGAACACAACGTGCGTTCTGGCAGTCGAGCAAGC
>JASHOO010000011.1 GCA_030041035.1 Bryobacteraceae bacterium
AGCTGGCCAGCCTCACGACCGGCGTCGTCAAGATCACCGAGAGCAGTGGAAACATTAACGGCGCCACCAGCCAGACCAACGGTAATGCCGGCGGCGCCTTCTCCGTCAACGGTACCCGCGGCAACTTGAATAACTTCATGCTCGACGGCGTCGACAACAACTCCAACGACAACGCCGGCAACGTGCTCCAGACCAACGTGGATGCCATCGCCGAGTTCAAGATCCAGACCAGCGATTACTCGGCCGAGTTCGGACGCAGCGGCGGCGCCGTCATCAACGCCACCATCAAGTCCGGTACCAACCAGTTCCACGGCACCGCCTTCGACTTCCTCCGCAACGACGATCTCGATGCCCGCAACTTCTTCGAGCCCGCAGGCCAGCCCAAGGCCCCGTTCCGCCAGAACCAGTTCGGTGGCACCTTTGGCGGCCCCATCAAGCACAATAAGACATTTTTCTTTATGGATTATCAGGGCACCCGCGCTGGAACTTCCCAGCCCGATATCTCCACAGTGCCGACGACGGCCGAGATCGCTGGTAACTTCAGCGGCGCTCTGGGACCTCAGGTCGGCACCAACGCGCAAGGCGGAGCCATTTTCCAAAACGAGATTTTCGATCCGAACTCAACCCAAATCGTGAACGGCAACGTGGAGCGCACTCCGTTCCCTGGCAACATTATTCCCGCCTCCCGCCTGATCGGCCTCAGCGAGAACATCGCCCAGCTCTACCCCGCGCCCAATGTGCCCGGCGCTCTGGCCAATAACTACATCGTCGACGCTCTGGGCACCTTGCAGGTCGATCAGATGGATGTTCGCGTCGATCACAATATCTCACAGCGCCAGCAGATCTTCGCCCGGTTTTCCCTGAGCGAGCAGACCCGCTTTGTCCAGCCCCCGCTGCCCGGCTTGGCTGACGGCGGCAACTACGGCACCGGCCTCTATCTCGACGGCACCCGCGGCGCTGTCGTCGGCTACGACTTCACCATCAGCCCGAACATGGTCAACGAATATCGCATGGGTTTCAACCGGGCGCATTACATCGATAACAAGCCCGCCTATGGTCAGAACTACCCGCCCGCTAACCTCGCTGTGCCTGGTGTCCCGGGCAGCTCCGAAGTGAACGGCTTGACGCTGTTTTCGCCCGGCTATTACACCACGCTGGGCGAACCTGGATTCACGCCCACCACCAGCACCAGCCAGGAGTTCCAATACGGCGATACCCTCAGCATCATTCACGGGAAACACTCCTTGAAAGTAGGAACCGAGCTTCGCTGGAGTCAGTTTAATCTGTTCCAGATCGGATTCCCGCGCGGTTACTTCTCATTCAGCGGCCAATTCACCGCGGATTCGCCGTCTTCCGGCGATGGCAGCGGCAACCCGCTGGCCGATATGCTGCTGGGCCTTCCCGAATACTCCAACATCTCGACTTTGACGTATTTCGGAAACCGTCAGCAAACTTACGGCGGATTCATTCAGGACGACTACAAGATCTCCCGGACCCTGACCTTGAACCTGGGCCTTCGCTACGACTACGTCACCCCCATCACCGAAGCTCACAATCAGCAGTCGAACTTCGATTTTGCCACCGGTCAGGTCATGCCGGCCGGAGTCAACGGTGTTTCCGCCGGCACGGTGACTACCGACAAAGACGATTTCGCCCCGCGCGTGGGTATCGCCTGGAATCCGTTTAAGAACACGGTCGTCCGTACCGGTTACGGGCGGTTTTTCAGTTATCAGGAAATCCGAACAGGCGACCCGCTCCAGCTTGCCTACAACCTGCCGTTTTTCTATCAGCCGGTTTTCGTCAGCAATGGCATTACGCCGGTCCTGACGGTCGAGGGTGGATTTCCCCCGCTGAATGCCAGCCAGGCGCCCGATGCCGGAGTAACGATTTCCGGGTCCGGTGTGGGGTCGCACTTGGCCGCTCCCGTTAACGATGAGTGGAATTTCAACATCCAGCAGCAACTGCCGAGCAACATTTTGTTCGAAATCGCCTATGTCGGTTCTAAGTCGACTCACTTGCAAAGCCTGATCGATCCGAATCAGGATCCAACTCCCGGTCCAGGCGACGTGCAATCGCGGCGGCCTTACCCGCAATACTCCGGCTTTACCGATATCGTGGACCGCGGGAACTCCAACTACGATGCGCTCCAGCTAAAAGGGGAGAAACGCCTCTCGAATGGGCTGATGTTCCTGAGCGCCGTCACGTACAGCAAGTCCATGAATGACCAGCCCGAGATCTGTTGTAACGCGCCGTGGCCGCAAAACTCCTACGACCTCGCCGCCGAACGCGGCCCTTCGGACTTCGATCAGAAATTCCGCTGGGTCTCCAGCTTCGATTACCAACTGCCCGTCGGAAAGGGTCAGCCTTTTCTCAACTCCAACCGTGTCGCTGACCTCGTGCTCGGAGGCTGGCATTTGGGCGGAATTTTCACTTGGCACTCGGGCTTCTATTTCTCGCCGACCATGGCTTACGATCCCTCCAATACCGGATCGCAGGGCCTGGTCCGCACCGATCGCGTGTGCAACGGCAATCTGCCCTCAAGCCAGCAGTCGCCTGACCTGTGGTTTAATCCGGCCTGCTTCCCCCTGCCCACGGGCTACGCGTTCGGCGACTCCGGCAAGAACGTCCTGGAAGGCCCCGGGATGGTGGACTTCGATTCGGCTCTGCGCAAAGTTTTCTCTCTCACCGATCGTGAAAAACTGGAATTCCGCGCGGAGTTCTTCAACATCTTTAACCACCCGATTTTTGCCCAGCCGAATAACAACATCAGTGCCGGGCCCGGCGCCACGGGCGTAATTACCTCGACCGCCGCGACGCAAAGAGAAATCCAGCTCGCCTTGAAACTGCATTTCTGAGGGAAACGCGGGGACAGACCGGCCGTTTACCGAGATTTCCCGCCCCTCGTGCGACTATCTCACTCTATGCCCAGAATCGCCCGGGTGGTTGCCGAGGGTGTGCCCCACCATGTCACACAGCGCGGCAATGCGCGTCGCTTGATCTTCGATTCCGATACCGACCGTCTCGTCTATCTCCGCCTCCTGCGCCACTACTTCACACTGCATCAGTGCGCGCTTGTCGGTTATTGCCTGATGTCCAATCACGTGCATCTGATCGCCGTGCCGTCCCACGCCCGTTCGCTGCCCGTCGCCTTGCGCGATGCCCATGGCCGCTACGCCACCTACCTCAATAGCCGGCAGTGCGCGTCGGGCCATGTTTGGCAGGGCCGATACTTCTCCTGCCCGCTCGATGGGACCCATCTGTGGGCTGCACTTCGTTATGTCGAGCGCAACCCGGCGCGAGCCGGTATGGTGGCGCGACCGCACGAGTACGGCTGGTCGAGCGCCAGCGCGCACTGCGGCGGCTCCGACCTGCACGGCCTGCTCGCCCTCGACTTGTGGCGGGTCGAGTGGACTGCTGCCGCGTGGCGCAACTTCCTCGACGATGCGGCAGAACCCGACGCCGCGCGCATCCGGCAAAACACCCACAGTGGCCGTCCCCTGGGCTCTGAGGCATTCGTCAAGCAGATGGAGCGCAACTTGCGCCGAACCTTAGCGCCGCAGAAGGGCGGTCGGTCGCGGAGGCATCTACCGGACGCCGCATAAGGGAAACGTGGGGACAGGAAAACGTGGGGACAGACCGCCCGTTTCCCGGGTTTTTCCGAACCGTATGCAAGAAACGGACGGTCTGTCCCTACGTTTCCTCCTACGTTTCCTTGTCCCTACGATTTCCTCTACGTTTCAGCGATCTTCCCCGACCACAACCTCTGCAACGTTGGAGCACACCGTTGTGTTGAGGTACGCAAGCCCTCCGCCCAAGCTCACAGAATACGTTCCCGGCATTGACAGATCAAATCTTCCCGGCCGTTCCAGAACCAAGTGACGTCTTCGTGCGGGGGTAGCCCGACGAATGTGGGCTCGTGCCTAACGAATCAAGAACCAAGACCGCTGTTGCCATGACCTAGCCAAAGCTTCTTCTGTCTCGTTGAGCACCGAGTTCTTGACGGTCGTTGGCGGGTACGAAGAAAACTCTGCCTGTTCGATCGTGAGCGATAGGAACCGCGGCTCGGAAGGAGTACATGTCTGCAAAGTTGCGATTATCAAGGCAATCGTGATATGGGAACCCAGGGACAGCCCCCCGTTTTCCGCCTCTCACAGAAACGTGGTGACAGACCGGCCGTTTCCCGTCCGCCCCCGGCTCCCGACCCCCAACAAACCTGAGAGTCCCCTCCAGCCTCTTCGACTACTTCTCTCTAAGCAGCCTTCCGCACCCACCCGCCCCCAACGGCGGCCGTGCGCCTACATCCCTATGGATTGGTCCTCTCTCAACGTCTTCGTCACCGGCGGCACCGGATCTTTCGGCAAAAA
>JASHOO010000132.1 GCA_030041035.1 Bryobacteraceae bacterium
ATCCCAGGCCGGCGTGATGTGGACGCAGGTGAGCGGCGCCGGGATGGCGGGTCCGATCGAGGTCTCGGCTGCCGCGTCCTCGATCGCCTCCACTGCCGCCGTCTCTAATGCCCCAAAACCGCCGAAGTTCTCGCTTGTCGGGCTGCCGATAGCGCCCAGAAAACCGGTATCCACTTCGTTGCCGATCGCCACCAGATCGGGCATGGCTCCCGCTTTCCGGTACGACAGAATCTCCGCCTTGACGTAGTTGTAGAGGTCTGACCGCAACTCCGAGAGCTCGGTGTCTTTGGCCCATGCCGGCGGCACGCCCGCCGAACTCCCGCCATCGAACAGCAGCGTTAGTTCGACGCTCATGCCGAGATTCTTCGCGCGCTTGGCCAGATCCAGGTCCTGCTCCTCGGTTTCCCCGTAGCAGGCATTGCCGCTGCATTGCGCCTGTGACACGTTGGCGTAGGGCGGCACCGAGCTCGGTCGCAGACGGACCAGGTTGACGCCGTGGTTCTTGAGGATCCGGAGAACGTCCTGCGGCTGGCCGGCGTCGTTCCACCACCCGAGTCCCAACGCCGCCCGCGCAGCCTCCTGCTTTTCAAGCAGCGCATTATCCACACCGCGGAAGAATGCGGGACGAAGCAGCCACTGCTGGCTCTGCGCCGCGGCGTCCGATAACGGATTCAGCTCCAGCGCCGTTTCCACCGCCGAAGAGCCCTTCGACAAATCGATCGCGAGCCCCGAGCTCTGGTTGCCGATCGTGTAATAGCCGTTGTTGGTGGCGGCGAGCACCCACCGCTGCGTCGCCGCCACGCCGCACGGATTCTGGACCACACTATGGTGCGCGCCCGCGCCATCCAGGCATAGGCCGTTGCGCAGATTGCTGATTTGCCACGAGCCCCCCAGGCTGGTAAACACCCATCTCTGGCTGAGGCTGGTAAAACTCCGCGGCTGCTGCAAAATCGCTTCGCCCGCGGCCGTGGAATTGCCCTTGAGGTCCACCTGCAAGCCGCTCAACTGATTCTGGATGTAGTAGGTCTCGCCGTTGATCGGAGTGATGTCAGTGGGCTCGGGCGGTCGCTCGCTCGACCCGCCATAAAGGCACGGGGATCCCAAAATCATACCGATCGAGAAGAAAACCCAGTAAATCCGTGGCTTTTCAGGGCTCCACATCCGGAGATAACTCCTCCTGCCCCGGCGGCTTCTTATTCATCTGCCTGTATAACTCCCGAATGCGTTCCTTGCTCGCCCTGATTTCCCGAAATAGCCGGATTTCCCTTTCCGCTTCCTCGGTCAGTTGCAACTGCCGGCACACCGATGCCAGCCGGTAGTGCGCCTGGTCGTTGAGCGGGTCCGATTGCACGGCCATGCGCAGATACTTCAACGCCTCCTGCGGCTTCTCCATGGTCGTCAGCAGGCGACCGAGGCCGATCTGCGCTTCCGTACCGGCCTGATTCAGGGCAAAGGCGCGGCCGTAATGAGCAAATGCGCCATTCAGGTCGTTGCGCCGGAAAGCAATCCGGGCAAACATGCATTCCGTTCCCGGGCCGTCGCCATCTGATTTCACGGCGCTTTCCAGTTCCTTTTCTGCATCAGCTTGCGATTGCGCATCGTTGGGCGCCGATTCGAGGATGGCCTCTGCCAGTTCGTAATGCACGCCCGGCAGTTGCGGGCTGAGTTGCAACGCCTTCCGGTAGTGCTCGGTAGCGCCCTTCAGGTCTCCTTCGTTAACCAGGCGCTCGGCGATCACTTCCTGCATCCTCGCTGATCCCGGCGCCAGGATCGCCAGCTTGTTCAGCGTCTCGTCGGCCAAATCGGAATAAACACGCTGCGCCATGTATAAAATTTCGACATTGTCGGGGTCCAGTTCTACCAGCGACCGCATCACAAAAGCCGCACTGTCGGTGGCGCCCTGCTGGTAGTAAATGTTCGCCAGTTCCAATCCTGCCTGGATTTGCAGCGTTTTGTCCTTCAGCCGGGCAAATGATTTCTCCAGAAGCGCCTCGGCCGAAGGCTCCCCCAATCTTCTTTCGCAGATTCCCAGAAGAGCCTGCGTTTTCGCTAAATTCGGGTTGGCTGCCAGAGCTTTACGTAAATATTGGGAAGCGCTCTGATAATCGCGCCGGAAAAAAGCGATCACCCCTAGGTTTGCGTTCGCCTCGGCGTTCTTCGGATCCAGTGTCAGAACGGCAGCGAATTCCTTCTCCGCCAGGTTCGGACGATTCGCCTTCAGGTACTCGGCCGCTTTCTGAAGATGATCGTGAATCTCCTTAGCAGACGACGCCCCGGTTTGTGCGGCCAGAACTGTGAGCGCACTCACCAGCAGCGTCAGCACCAGAGCCGAGGCACGGGGCATATTAGGTTTTGTGGATCGGGACGTTTTCATGGAGGAACCAGACCTGCTTTCCTGCATCTTCGGCGAGTCGCAGATAACCACCCGCCTTTCCCCATGATGACGCACAAAGCAACGCGGCGTGCCCCGGGAAGGCGCACGCCGCAGAATGGGTTGGTCGAACTCCGCGGACTCAGAACGTCAGACGCGCCCCCAGTTGGATGATGCGCCGGTTTCCGTTTCCGCCCGCCGGTCCCGTGATCTCACCTGCGGTCGGATCGGCCAGTACGCCGGTGCTCGTGTAACCCACGTTGGCATCCGGGTTGGCGAAATTAATGTGATTGAACGCGTCATACGCGTCACCCCGGATTTCAAGCCTGATCCCCTCGAAATGCAGCGAAAACTGCTTGGCCAAGCTGATGTCGACGTCCGAGAATCCCGGCCCGATCAAGGTGTTCCGCCCGCTGTTGCCGAAGGTTCCGGGCGCCGGGTTGGCGTACGCCGCCGGGTTGAACCACTCGGTCAGGCTTGGATTCGACAGCTTGGGGTTGCCAACTACATCCGGGTACAGCGTCGAGCCCGCCGAAAGCGATGGCGCGAGCCCCGGATCGATGCCATCCGCAATCGAACCCTGGATCACAGGGGTGAACGGAGTCCCCGAGCGCCAGGTCATCACGCTCGAAAGACGCCAGCCGCCGGCAATCTGGTCGAGCGGTCCGTGCAGCGCAAACTGTCGGCCCGCTCCGAACGGCAGTTCGTACACGACCTGGCCAACGAAGGTGTTCGTCGCGTTGAAGTCCGACAAACCGTAGTTGGCCCCCGGGACGTACGCGTTCTGGTAAATATCCACCCCCGACCCGTGCCCGTTTCCCGTGCCGGTATCGAGCGATTTCGACCAGGCATAGTTGAACTGGAAGTTCAGACCGTGCGACATCCTCTTTTGCAGGCGCACTTGCAATGCGTTGTAATTCGACCATCCGTCGTAGATCTGCGCCGCAATGGAATTGAATACGGGGTTGGGATTCCCGCAGTTGTAGCCGGTGCACCCTAATGCGCTTACCGGAGCCTGGTTGATATCGGTGGCGAAGTTCAGATTGCTGCCGTGAGTGTTGACATAGCTCACGTCCACCAGCAGGCCCGCCGCCAGCTCATGCTGCACGCTCAGGAGCATCTGCTGTACGTAATCGGTAGGTATGTTCCACGGGTAGTACTCCACCCCGCTGTAGTTGTCGATAGTGGGCGAAAGAGTCTGCAACGTGGGAAAGACGACTGTGCCGGGCGGTGGTCCTACCGCCAGCTTGAATGCATAGCTGCCGTTGACGTAGCCTCCATGACCGTTGTTGTGCGGATTGAAGCCTAGGCCCAGGGCGCCATCGGTGTAATTCTCAGCATCGCGTGGCGCGTCGAAAATCCCGTAGCTCGCCCGGATCGACCACTTCTCGCGGGGCGCCCAGGCAATGCCCACGCGCGGCGCGAATTCCTTGTAATCCCCGTTTTGGATCGTCGACAGGTTGCCGATTGTGCCTCCATACTGCTTATCGCTCTGCCCGCCAAACAGGATCGCCCCCTTGTAGGCTCCGCCATCGGCGGGATTGGGCAAATTGGGGTCGTAATTGCCGAACATGTTGTGATTCACGCCCCAGCCGCCCTGGCCCTGCCACCGCAGCCCCAGGTTCACCGTCAGCTTCGGCGTGATCTTGAAATCGTCGCTCGCAAACAGCGCCGTTAGCCCCGTGTGAGCGCTGGTGGCATCGTATTCATAGACGTACCACCCGTAAACGTCGCCCGCCAGGAAGTCGGCATACGGAATTCCGGTAACGCCTCCGTTAAACTCGAAATTGCCTGAGGTGATATCGCCCCAGCTCGTGTAGTTCTGGTAAATCTTGTCGTATTCGCCGCCCACCTTGATGGTGTGTTTTCCGCGTATCAACGTCAGCACGTCGGAGATGTTGTAAACTCCTTGCCCGAGCACGGCATCGATGTTGCCGTTTTGCCCGTTTCCAGCACCGAGGCCCATGCCGCCCACTCCCGCTCCCTCATCAATGCTGATTTTCGGGAAAACGTTGGCCGGAGCGTTGGTGCCATACTGCGGCTCGAGACCCAGCGTCTCGGGGTCGTTCTTATCGAGCGACGGCGGCTTGTACTTATCTAGCTCGCGGCTGCCACCCAGCCGGAATTCGTTCAGCACCGTCGGACTGATCGTGTAAATGTCCGTGATCTGGCCGGTCAGATTATCCGTACGCCCCTGGTCAAACGCCGTAGCATCATTGGGATACAAAGGATCCGGGGGAACATAAGACGAAATAGTCGGGAAATAGTTGAAACTGAACGAGAGTTTCTGCTTGTCGGAGATATTGTAGTCGGCCCTGCCGGTATACCACGTGTCCGTGTTGGGGCTCGTGCCGTTGAACACGTAGTTGTTGATCGTCGGGCACGTCTGGGCAACACCGGGGCCCACATTCGCCGGACCGGGACATCCCGCAACCCATCCCGGCGCACTAGCCGCCGGGAAGTAGGTCTGTAATTTCAACGCCACCGGGTCATACGTTCCCAGCAGCTTGCCGGTAGGACTGAAGGCCGGACCGGTCGAGCCCGCAATTCCGTAGAAATCACCAGCTTCCATGGCCGCGGTTGGGTAGCTATACAGTCCCGAGGTTGGCGAAGACGACGGATTGCGCTGGTATGCAAAGAAAAAGAACAACTTATTCTTGATCACCGGTCCGCCGACGCTGCCGCCGTAGTTGTTCCAATGCTCGATCGACTTCGGCCCTGTCGTGTTATAGAAGCCCCGAGCGTTAAGCGCCGTGTTTTGAACGAATTCATAAGCGCTGCCGTGAAACTGGTTAGTTCCGCTCTTGGTGATCACGTTGATCGACGTCAGGCCGTTGCCGTACTGCGCGGGGGCATTGCTGGAATTGATGCTGACCTCGGCAATGGCGTCGATCGGCATGTAGTAATTGCTGCCGTTGTAATCTCTTGGAGCCGTGCCGGCGGAGCCGTCCACCAGAAAATTCACGTTGTAGGACTGCGTGCCGTTGACCCCAATCGACTGACCGGAGGCTTGCCCTGTCCCTCCACCGTTGTTCACGCCGGGAATCAATTGAGTCATCTCGGCGCGCCAGTCGGTACCCACGATCGGCGCAGTAACCACCGACTGGGTGGTCAGGTCCACGTGTTGATCGCTGGTTTCCGTTTCGATAAGCGGAGCCCCAGCGTTTACAACGATTTCCTGGGTCGCGGTGCCGACCTGGAGCGTAGCGTTGATTTCCAGTGTTTCAATCTGGAGAACAACGCCTTCGCGCACAAAATTGCGAAAGCCTTCCTTCGAGAAGCTGATGGCGTAGCTACCCGGCGTCAAAAACGGAACGTCGTACAAGCCCGACTGGTTCGTCGTGGTTGGAGTGACGACGCCGGTTTGCACGTTCTTGATCGAAACCGCGGCTCCCGGCACTACGGCCCCCGATGGGTCCATCACCGAGCCCTTGATTTCCCCCGTGTTGGCGTTTTGGGCCTTGGCGACAGGCGCGAATCGGAACGCTGCTACTAGCAGAAATCCGGAAATGCACAGACGAAGTGCTTTTGAGTCAGTCATTTGACCCCCTAACCTGAAAACCCACCAGGCACTAGACAGCTTCGAACCCGCAAGCGTCTTCCCAACGGGCACACGCTCAACCACACCGAGCCGCCCGTATTCACTGCGACACTTTGTCTACTTGTGCCCTTTTGCCGCATTCATTCTATGCCCAGCCACCCCGGGCGAAATCCGCCTAAAGTAGGATCGCCCGCGGGCTCTTGGCCGATCCGACGGAGGATCGCGACGGAAGCTCCGCGTCAGGACCGAAGCGCTGAGACGACCATGTTCGTATCGAGGCCGGCGACCTCCATGGGGTGTGTCAGGCGTTACTTGGCCTTCGCCTTGCCGCCCACTCGATTACGCCGAATGTCTCCCAGGTCTTCGCCACGCGCGGACAGCGCTGAAGAAACTCGAACGGGTCAAGGCGTTCTTCCGGTGAAGGCTTGGCAGGAAGGTCGACTTCAGGGTTGTACGAATGACAACTTGCTCGCATTCGTGCTAGTGCTCCGGTATTCCGGACTGCGTATCGGCGATGCCTCGATGCTCACGCTCGCAGTTTCTCAAAGACGCGGAGTCGAGGCGGCGGCTCGCCGGTTGGGAACGAGCCACGAATTTATGACGAATTTCTGGGAGCAACCCGGTAAGATATTAATTCAGAAAACTGGCGGTGAGGGTGGGATTCGAACCCACGGAACCCGTAAAGGCTCAACGGTTTTCGAGACCGCCCGATTCAACCACTCTCGCACCTCACCGTATTTCCAATCTACCTGACTTCCCATATACTTGCAAAGACTGTCACCAGACCTAGCCGGTCTTCTTGGCACCCTTCCACCTCTGCCGATCTCCTGAATCTCTACGGAAGCGCAAATGAAATAACCGCGGATCCCGCGGACACAGCAGTAAATTGCTTTCCATCCACCGCGTAGGTCATGGGCGAGGCATACCAGGGCTGATTGGTATAGAAGTGCCACAGCAACTTGCCGGACTTCGCATCGGCTGCGGCGTACGCGCCGGCGTCGTCGCAGAAGAAGATTAGCCCTCCGGCCGTAGAAAGCACACCGCCCCAGCCTCCGGACGCGCCGATTTCGGGGATCTCCCAAACCAATTTCCCGGTTTGAATATCGAGTGCACGGAGAAACCGCTGGGATACCTCACCCGCGGAGATGATAAAGAAGGTCGCGCCGCCGTAGAAGGACTTACCCGGCTCCCACCACGCGTCTGACTTGGTATAGATGTTGCACGCCTCATGGGCCATCACGTAAAACAGTTGGGTATCCGAATTGTAGGCGCTCGAAAACCAATTGGCCGCGCCGTCGACGGAAGGACAGACCTGCACGCCTTCCACGGTTGGTGTCGCGCGGGGCAAGGTCCGCGGACGGCCCCTCTCATCGATGCCGTCGGCCCAGTTCATCTTTTTGACGAATGGTTCGCCGAGGAGAAATTCTCCGTTGGTGCGATCCAATACATAGAAGAATCCATTGCGATTCCCCTGGAGCAGCAGCTTACGCGGCTTTCCTTTAAACGTCGCATCCACTAAGAGAAGCGGCTCCGCAGCGTCCCAGTCATGCAGGTCGTGCGGAGTGAACTGGTAATACCAACGCAGCTTCCCGGTCTTCGGCTCCAACGCGACGACGGAGTTGGCATACAGGTTGTCGCCCTTGCGTTCGTCGCCATTGTAATCGGGACACGGATTTCCCGTCGCCCAGAAAATCAGATCGGTTGAGGGATCGTAGCTGCCAGTCATCCATGCAGAGACGCAGCCGTGTTCGATGGCCCGTCCAACCCAGGTTCTAGGACCCTCAATGGTCTGGAATCGCCACTCCTGCGCGCCTGTATCGGCATCGTAGGCCGCGATGAATCCGCGCGCACCTTCGTCGCCGCCGGAGGTGCCCGAAAGAACCAGATTGCCAACCACCAGGGGAGCTGCCGTAGCGCCATAACCCCGGTGATAATCGGCCATTTCGGTATCCCACAACAGCTCGCCGGTGAGGCGACTCAGAGCGATTATGTGCGCGTTATCGGTGACCATGAACACCTTGTCATGGAGAACAGCAACGCCGCGATTGATCGCAGACGCAGCATCGCCGATCACCCCTCTGGTGAGCGGCCGCACATAGTGCCAGAACTGCCGGCCATTTTTCGCGTCGAGAGCCCAGCATTCGTTCGCGGTCGTAACGTACATAATCCCGTCGATCACGATGGGCGTTACTTCGAGGCGCGTGGTTTTCGGAATCGGAAACATCCAGGAAGGCGCAAGATGGTCTACGTTCGAAGTATTGATCTGCTTGAGGTCGCTATGGCGGTTGCCGGACAACTGTCCGTGATAGGTAGGCCAATCGCCTGACTTCGGATGAACAATCCGGTCGAACGGAATTCCCGTGCTGGCGGGAGTCAGAGCCTCGTTGGACGACCGCGCGGTTTCAGTGGTCAGACGGGAAAGAAATGCAAGCAAGTCGTGAATTTCCGGTTCGCTTGCTTTCACCGCGGGCATCAAAGATTTGGGTTCGTGAGTTTCCTGGCCGATTTGGGATTTCGAGAAGACGTGTAATTCGCCGTCGCTTCCCTGCATCTGCAAATCATAGTTGCTCTCGCTTTTCGCGATGCCGCTCCATGTTTTTCCATCTTGAAGACGGACGGTGACGGGACGATATCCAGGCGCGGTCCGCGTTTCAGGCCGCCGCAGCGCCTGTTCGATCTGCCCGAGCCTGCGTTCGCGCGCGATGTTGGTCAGGTCCGGGCCGAGAGTGCCGCCGTGTCCTTTAACCATGTGGCAACTGGTGCAGTTTCCTTTACCGAAGAAAAAAGCCTCGCCTGCCTTGGCGTCGCCGGCCGCCGGGTGATCCGCCGCGGGAGCAAACAAGGTAGCCCTTATGAACGAGACCAGTGCGTTCAGGTCGGCATCGTTGAAATTGAACGCCGGCATGCCTCCTTCCTTGATCCCGTTCCTGATGGTCTCCGGCAAGTCCACAGTATTGCGGCGCCGGCCGTTTTCCAGGATGCTCGGCGCGTGCGCGCCTCCGGCTCCATCCGCTCCGTGGCAGCTGGCACAAAAGGACGCGAACAAATTAGCTCCATCCTGGGCCTCGAGAAAGGAAAGTGCCCAAAAAAAAATGCAAAATAACCTAGTTTTCATTTGGAAAAACACAATACCAGATTTTTCAGGGACATAATTGGGATCGTGTTTCGGTCACGCAGGTCGGCCTGGAGGGAAAGGTCTTTCCCGCTGCCGGCCCACTCCTTTCCATTGCGTGGTTCCATCTGTGGGATGAAGGAGAGGGCGGAGGGCAGGAGCAGTGAGGAAAAAATGATGGGGTAACATGCATCACCGCCAGCAGGGAGGCTGAAAAAACACCTCCTGGCTGGCGGTGAAGGTACTGTGATCCGTCAGAACCGGTACTTCAGAGCAACCTGGATGATGCGGTTGTTGGTAGAGAGCGAAGTGATCGTCCCCGCACTACCTCCTTGAGAATACGGGCCGTCGTCAATGTCGGGATCCGGCTGTCCGAAGTTCGGATGATTCAGCGCATTGAAGAATTCGCCGCGTAGCTCCAGCTTGTGCCGCTCGGTCACGTTGAAGACCTTGCGCAAACCGAAGTCGAGGTTGATCAAGCCCGGCCCAATCAACACATTGTAACCGCAGTTGCCGAACGTGTACAGCGGTGCGTCCTGGAATGCATTCAGGTTGTACCAGTTGTAGATCGTGCGCTGGCTCCCCGAGATGTTGCCGTTGGCGATGCAATTAGGGTTGGTGAACCCTTGCGTCCCGGTGTTGGACGAGTCGGTGCTCTGTTGTGGCGTGAACGGGAAGCCCGAAGTAATGGTGAAGATGCCCGACCAATGCCATCCGCCCACGAACAGATCGAGAATCCTGCTGTTGTTCAGCAGGGCAGTGCCCTTGCCAAAGGGCAGCAGATAATCGAAGCTGGTCACCCAGCGGTTTTTCTGCTGGTAGTCCGCATTCCCTTTGAGCAGTTTCAGGTTGTAGCTGTCGTCCGGCCACGGCTCGTTGCAGCAAATAGGTACGGTGTCGTCTAGGGCATGGCTAAACGTGTAGGCACTCAGGAAGTACAAACCGTTGGACAAATGCTTGTCCAGCTTCAACTCGAATGCATTGAAGTTCGAATTGCCCCGCATCTGGATGGAAGCGAAGCCCGAAAAGAACGGATAGGGACGGCGCGGCTGAATGGGGCCGGGGCCCGGCACTCGGATCTGATTCTGATCGGTCAGGGATTGCAGGTGCACGCCCTTGCTGCCGACATAAGCCGCTTCCAGCGCGACGTGGCCCGGCAGCTGCCGTTGGATGGTAAAGTTCCATTCCTGGTAGTAGGGGGTCTTGACATGGCTGTCGAGACTGGTCGCCCCGGGAAAGACTGCCTGACATGCGGAAGTAATGACCGGAGTGCACCCGGTCGCAACGAGCGAAGGAAAGCCTTGGGCCAGCGTGTTCGCGGGCGTAACGCCGTCGCCGGTAAACGTCGGCTGGTAATAGAAGGGGAGATTGTACTGGAGCTGCAAAGGATCTCCGGTTCGTACCTCCTGGCCGCTGTAAAAGAGGCCAAACGCGCTACGAATCACAAACTTGGGGAACGGATTGTAGGCGAATCCAATGCGCGGCCCGAAGTTCAGGTGCTGCGCGGTGGCCAAAGAATCGGAGTTTCCATTCTGCCCGGCGACGAGCAACTGCCCCGTGGCGTAGTCGAAATTGCTTTGTGCGTTGTGCACGTCCTTAATCGGCGCAAAGAACTCATAGCGCAGACCGAGGTTCAGCGTCAGCTTGCTCGATACCTTGTAGTCATCCTGGACGAAAAAGGCAGGTATCTTCTCGCGATTGCCCAGATAGACAAAGGAGTCGATGAAGGATGTCTGCGGGATGCCCAACAGCATGTCGGCAAGCGAGCTCCCGGTGCTCCCCGTCTGAGGATTGCCCGTGTATTGCCCGGTAAACTGAAAATAACCGCGCGGGGAGTAGAGCTGCATAAGGTCGAATTCGCTCCAACGCATCTCACCGCCTACGCGGATGGTATGACGGCCGCGGACCAGGTTCAGCGTATCCCTGATTTGGCGCTCTTCGCTATTGCCCCAGGTAGGATCGAAGAGATCCTGTCCGAGGCCAGTATAGCCGGCCGGAGCGAAATAGGAGATTCCTTCCAGGGAGGGGTTGTTGACCACACCGGGAGTCGCCAAAGCCGCGGGAGGCGCCTTGAAACCGCCTGGTGTTAAGCCGTTCTCGCCGAAAGTCCAGTTAAAACCGACTCGAAATTCGTTGAGCGTAGTTGGCGTAAAGATGTGAGTCTCACCCACAGATGCACCCAACCCATGACTAGGGTTATTCTGGGAGCTGTAGCTGCAGCCACAGGCAAGACCTGGCAGCTTCGGCGCTCCGTAGCTCAACCCCCCCTCTTCCGAAAAGCGGGCAAACATCGAGTCGACATCCGATATGTGATAGTCTCCGCGCCCATCGCCCTGAGACGTGCTAGATGTTGAGGTCGGCTCCAGAATGTAATTATTTCTTGCCAAATTTGGCACGTTTGGCAATGGATACAGCTGCATAATGTTATACCCTAGCGACGAGAAGTCCGAGGCGGGAATGATGTTGCCCGGGAATGGCTGGCGAGTCTGGTTAGCAACATTCGTCGTATTCGGATCGTAGATGGTGTGAAGGCCCGCGATTCCGGGGTTGTCCGCAGCCGAAAAGTCGCCGTTTCTCTCAGCCAGGGTCGGAACCGAGGATCTATCCACCGAAGGTCTCGAGGATGCCGTTAACTGGTAGTCGCCAAAAAAGAAAAACTTGTTCTTGATGATGGGGAACCCGAGCGTTCCGCCCGGCTGGTTGTACTTGGTGGAAAGCGCCCGGGTAGTCGCGAAGAAGCTCTGGGCGTTCAGATACGCATTCTGGAAGAACTCAAACAACGTGCCGTGAACTTCGTTGGTTCCGGACTTAATGACTACGTTGAGAGCCGCGCCGCCTGCGCGGCCGAATTCGGCATCGTAGGAGCTGGTTTGAATCTTAAACTCGGCGATGGCATCGACATTCACGCCAAGTTGTGACCCGCCACCGCTATTATTGTTATTATCGATGCCGTCCAGTACGTAATTATTCAGATCTCCGCGGACGCCATTGGACGAGAATGCTCCGGCCGTGTTGCCGTTGGTATTGTTTTTGGACGTGTCGATCACGCCGGCGGTCAAGGTGGCCAGTTGCTCGTAATTACGGCCGTTCAGCGGCATGTCCACAACTTGCTGTGCCGTGATGACTTCTCCCAGTGATGACGTATCCGCTTGGATCAGCGGGGCTTCGCCGGTGATCACGACCTGTTGGTTGCTCGCCCCGACCTCGAGCTTCGCGTCTATCGTAAGGCGATCCTGCACCTGCAGCGTGATTCCCGAGCGTGTATACGTTTTGAAACCCGGCGCCGTAGCGGTCACCGAGTAAATCCCGACTTTGAGTGGTGGCGAGACATAGTTGCCCACCGCACTGCTAGAAACGTTGTAGGTAATGTTGGTTTGAGTTTCCGTAATCGTTACGGACGCGCTCGGAATCGCCGCACCGCTGGCGTCCCGCACCGTGCCCTCAATAATTCCGGTGTCCAACTGGGCCAGTGCTGGTAGCACCAGCAAGCCGGCAAGAACAGATGCAAATAGATACCTCATCAAGGTACCCCCCCAAAAGGTGGCGGAATGCTATCACGGGGCTTATTTGATTGTCAAGAGATTTTGCATTTTTGTCAGCGCCAGTGTTGGGTCGGGCCTATTGAGGCTTTGCCGGAAACAGCCCCGGCATCCAGCGTTCGGCCAAGGCCGCAGGGAAGGCAAGTCGCAGCGGAGCGCGGGGACTTTCGGAGACGAGCACTTCCTTTTCAAGCATCGTCGAAACGATCCGCCGGGCCTGGCGTTCGCTGTTGCCGGTTATTGCACTGGCATCGCCGCGTGGCAGCTCCCCGCGATAGAGGACCGCTTCGAGGATGCTGCCGGATTTTGAAGGTAGCTCGCCCATGCGGATTTCCTCCTCGGCCCAAAGCAATATGCGAGCGCGAAGGCGGTCCGGCTGGACAAGGCCTTCCATGAAGGTGACCTGGTCGATGCAGACATTCAGAAAGAATCGGGTAAATACCGCGAGGGCTTCTTCGCTTAAGCTTCCGCGGCCGTCGCCCAAGGACGGAGTTATGCTGCGGAGGCCTTTTTTAGCGCAATTGCGTTCATACAATAGCGCAGGCCGCCAGGCGCGGGACCATCGGGAAAGACGTGGCCCAGGTGAGCGTCGCATGTGTTGCAGATAGTTTCAACCCGCTGCAAGAAGCTGGGGCCGTCGAAACGGTACGCGATGACATTGGCCTTCACGGGTTGCGTAAACGAAGGCCACCCGGTGCCGGACTCAAATTTTTCGGATGCGTCGAACAGGACGGTGCCGCAGCAGAGGCAGGAATAAATTCCCGGCTCGAACAGGCTGCAAATCTGTGAGCTGAAAGGGCGCTCAGTCCCGGCTTCGCGCGTGACGTAGTATTCCTCCGGGCTTAGTTGCTTACGCCACTCGGCGTCGGTCTTTTGCACCCTTCGATCTGGCGGCGAGTTGCCGTTCTTTGCAAGTTTCAGAACATCGGGCCATTTCAGCATTGCTAATATCCATTTTGATGATGTCCCGCACGAAATGGTGACACTTTGCGCGACAGAATGCTTTTTGAGGTGACTGTCACTAAAGTGACACCAAAGACAAGCCTGTTTTCGAGACCGCCCGATTCAACCACTCTCGCACCTCACCGTATTTCCATCCTGCCATTTCACAACGAGTTCTCGGGGCGCATTCATGCGCCCACCGCTCGTCGCATCGCCCGGCCGGAATCCCGCCGGAACCTCGCTTGCAGCATCCGGCTGAGTGGGAACGCCAGCTTCGCCACTACGTGCCTCTCGCGCGAGAGCGCCAGAACTTCGTACCACACCGAGTCGTCGTCCTCCCAATCAACCAGGAATCGTTCCTCGCCGGTCTCCGCATGCTCCGGTAGAGTCCCGTAAGCGAAACCATAGCACCGCGGCTCGTCGATCGCATAGACGATCCGGCTTATGTTCACGGACCAGAATCCGAAATGACGCACCACAACTGCCACCGTGCTTCCCGCTTCGATCGGCGAACGCTGCCCGCAAAGCTCAATCCATCCAACGTCGAACATGCGCCACTGGCGCACCGCCTCTCTGGCCCTGACGAACGCTGCGGCACCCCGCCCCAGCTCAAAGCGTTCCTGCTTCCGCCGGTACCCCGGCATCATCCCTTCCCGCGTCGCCCCCGGCTCCGCATACGAGAATCCAGCCTCCCGTTGAGACCGCACCAACTCGCTTACCCGCCCCTCCCCCGGCTTCCGCAGCAGAAACATTTGCGATACTCGAATCATAGCGATGTCCACTACCGCCATCGTAATTTTTGCTCACGGTTCGAGTATCGAATCCGCCAACGAGTCGGTGCGCCAGGTCGCCGAATCTGTCCGGCGCGAAAGCGGATTTGAGTTGGTCGAAGCTGCGTTTCTGGGGGGTGGCGTACCCGATCTCGATACCGCCATCGCGGCTTTGGTTGAAAAGGGCGCTACCCGCATCATCGTGGTGCCGTACTTTCTGACCCTCGGCCTGCATCTCCAGCGCGATCTGCCCGGAATCGTCGGCCGCCTGTCGCGCGCCTTCCCCGGCGTCGAGATTCGCGCGACGCCTCCGCTCGACGGCCACCCCGCGTTGTGTACCATACTTCAGGAAAGGGCGAGACAAGCTCTCGAGGCAGGTAGATCTAATTGAGAACCAGACTGCTAGAAGTGCGCGAAATCGCTCCCGAAATCCGTCACTTCGTCTTCGATCTGCCCGGAGCGCGCGAGTTTCTGTATGTACCCGGCCAGTGGGTCTCGTTCGAAGAGATCGTGAACGGCGAGCCGGTCACGCGCGCTTACTCCATTGCTGCTCCACCCGCCGGCAACCGCTTTGAGCTCTGTCTCAACCGCGTGCAGGATGGGCACCTGTCGCCCTATCTGTTCACCCTCAAGCCCGGCGATACCGTCGAGATGCGTGGACCGTTCGGCACTTTCGTCTGGCGCGATCCGCCCCAGGACTCCCTGCTCGTAGCCACTGGAACGGGCATCGCGCCCTTCCGCGCCATGCTGCTGCCGCGCCTCGAGAAAGATCATCTGCACCGCATCACGCTGCTATTCGGTGTCCGCCACGAACACAGCCTCCTGTACCGTGAGGAGTTTGAGGCCATGGAGCGCTCACATCCCAACTTTCATTTCTGGCCCACCATCACCCGCCCTACTTCAACCTGGACCGGTCGCACTGGGCGCGTGCAGGAGCATTTGGACCGTGCCATCGGTCCCAGCCGTGACGTTGATGTCTATATCTGCGGCCTGCGCGAAATGGTCGATAGTGTTCGCGCCATCTTGAAAAACATGGGCTTTGAGCGCCGGCATATCATCTACGAAAAGTACGATTGACCCATGGACGCGCTGCTGCTGAACGAGGTTGAAGTGCGCGTGCTGGGCTCGCTGGTGGAAAAGGAGACCGCCACGCCCGAGTACTATCCGCTCTCGCTGCACGCGCTCACCGCCGCCTGTAACCAGAAATCAAACCGCGAGCCGGTAATGTCCCTCGACGAGAACGCCGTACATGCCGCTCTGGAAACTCTTCGCGCCAGGGGTTTGACCTTGGACATCAGCGGCGGTGATCATCGCGTGCACAAGTACGCACACCGCCTGGGAGAGCTCTTCAACTTCGATCGCCGCGAGCAGACTCTGCTTTGTGTGCTGATGCTCCGCGGACCTCAGACCGTGGGCGAGCTCCGCGGTCGCAGCGAGCGCCTCCACAACTTCGACAACCTGGAAGATGTGGAATCCACCCTCGGCCGTCTGGCTGAGCGCACTCCGCCGCTGGTCACAAAACTCCCGCGCCGCCCCGGCGAGAAGGAACCGCGCTTCGCCCACCTGCTCTCTGGCGAGGTGGAAACCGCCGAACCGTCTGCGCCTCCACCGCCGCGCTCCTTACCCCTCGAAGCCCGCATCATCCAACTGGAATCCGACCTCGCTGATCTCAAACGCCAGTTCGAGGACTTTCGGAAAAGTTTCGACTAGCGCCACGCGCTCGCTTGCTAATCCACCGCCAGCCCGTATTCCCGCAATAGTTCCCGCGACGGTGAATACAGCCGGATGAAGTACGTCCCCGCGGCCAGGCCTTTCGGCAGCGACGCCCTCACCCTACCTTCCGCCGCCGACACCTGAAACTGCGCCTGCACCTTTCCCAAAGCATCCACCGTCTCGAGTAGATACACGGGATATTCGGGCAACGCCGTGGTGTCCAGGCTCAGATCCAGCGGCCTTCGCGCCGGTGCATGCCGCACTTCAGCGCCGCGGCTGGTCTCGAGAATTAGCGCCACAGAAGGGGGCGCCTGGCGGTTTATCCAAAGGCGGAGCGACATCCCCGCCACAATCACCGCTCCTAACGCCAACAGCCAGCCCAGCCGCCGAACGGTCAGCAGGGCTGAGATTCGCGTCCGTAATCTCTTGCGTGCCTCGTCTTCGCGCTCCAACTGCGCCGCGG
>JASHOO010000012.1 GCA_030041035.1 Bryobacteraceae bacterium
GACCAACTCGCCGAGATTAATCGGATACGTTGCCGGATCCATGTAGTGGCTGGGAAACACCTTCCCACTGCTTCCAACGCCGGCATCCACTGGAAAGGCTGTGTCCCCGTCCGCATCAGTGAAGGGAAAGCCGCTTCCCACCGACATCGTCCCGCTCAAATAGGTAAACGTAAATGTGCCGCCTGAGGCAAAACTGAACCCGTCGCTGGCGTCAAGAACAACCGGAGGAAGCTCGCTGTCCGTACCATACTGAGACCCGCTGTTTAGAGTACTGCTGAAGGTCCAAGGACCCTGAGTACCATCGATCGTCGTAGTCAAGTCGATTGTGGCTGCCGATAATACCGTGGCCATAGCCGGCAAGACTAGAAGTGCGACACGTTTCGAAACCCTCATCTCTCTGCTCCTCCTGGAAAACGGCGCTCCGTAGATGACTATAAGACGCCTGCTAACCCAATGCGCATTCTACTCAGCAATTCCGTCATGCGGGCGAGAGATTTCTAAGATTTAGACTTGTAAAGTGTGCCGGCTCTCACAACTTTCGGATCACCGGCGTTCGCGTCCCCTCCCAGCGATACTCGAAATGCGCTCCCTGCCGCACACGCAGCACCAGCTTGGGTCGGAAGCACGCGATGCACTCCCCTCCCCGCCTGCGAACACACCGGTACACAACCCCGTTTGATCCCGATTCGAGCAGCTCGCGCGCAAACGCCTGCGATGCCGTGTAGCTGTTGGGATCGTGTAGCGGGCGATTCTTGGGCGTGTCCGGCCGCACGTCGTGGAAAGCCGCATCGAAATCGGCCAGGTACATCCGCATCTGCACCCGCGTCTCGAATACTCCGACTTCCGCCAGTTCCGCCGTCCGGTGGTAAACCGCCTCGGCGTGTGCCGTCTTGCTGGAGTCCCCGGCGTACCACGCTCCGCGATCCGGCGCGTTGAATCGCCCGCCCGTGGGGCGCAGGTGGCAGAAGGCCGCCATGACGACGCTCGCCATCGGCTTCCCCACCACCCATTCCGACTCGGGAATCCGGTGCAGCAGCCCCAGCTCGTTCGAGATTCTGTCGTTGGTCCAACTCTCCAGCTCGAAGATGTAAGGGAGATCCTTCGCGTTCGCGACCTGATCGAGAATGCCCACCGACGGGTAACGGCTCGGAACCAGACGGCAGGTGTCGACCCACCGGACGCGAGTCGTCATCCGTCCGCTATGCGCCGCGCCGGCTATCCAGCAGCCGCCGGACCTGATACAGCCCGTCCATGCCGCCCCCGGTCATCAAGGAAAGCGCCGGCTTGCCTCCAAACAGCGGATTGCTGTTCGGCAGCCTGACCCAACGATCCGCCAGTTCGCGCTCCGGATACAGGATGTGCAGATCCTTGTAGATTCCGAGCACGAGCGAGATGCGCATCAGCACGTCGTATCCCAGCATGCCAACTTGGCCGGCCTTGTACTTGTAGAACGTCGACGGCGGCAGCCAGCCGAGTAGAGCGCGCTCCTCTTCATTGTCCAGCTCCCATGCCGCCGCCACGTTGAAGAACGTCCGAATCGCCGGTCCCGACATCTTGCGCCGCACCGCCGGATCCTGCCGCCGCTCGGGCGACACTCGCTCCGTCGCGTTCTCCCGCGCCGGACTGGTGGCTACTCCCATAACTGTAGTATAAACTCCAGATCTGGAGAAGTCAAACCGTGCTCATTTCAGCCCAGGGGCTCTCGGTCTCGGTAAGCGCGCCACTGGTCGCCCAGCCACCTAACTATGCCCCGGCCCACGTTCCCAATGCTCTCTCGGTAAGACGCGCAGCAGTAAGCACCGACTGAGTAGAATGCCGTGCGCACCATAACAAGGGTGTAGACAAGCCACGTCTCGGCGCTTTTAGGGTCAGGGCGGTACCCGTCTCCGGATATTTCCCAGAGGAGCACGGGCGATCTCCCATACAACCTGTTAACCGCACCTTGCCCGTACCAAACGTGCAGTGCCCTCCAGCCAAACCAGCACACGCCGGCTAACCAAACCCACTTCGCCGAACGGGCTTTCCACTTGCCGTAAACGAAGTACCCGAGACCGAAAGCAATGAAAGCGCTGATGGCGTCTTCGGCCGCCATTTTTCCACGCCACGTAAATGGAAGGGATGTGGCATGATACGAAACCTCAACTACCGCGGTAGCGCTACGGCTACTGCCACATTCAGGACAAGAGATCCAGCCCACCGCAATCTTGAAAGAGCCGGCGCGGTCCGCTACTTCCCGATACAAAACGTCGAGAAGATCCGATTCAAGATGTCATCTGCCGTCGTCGCTCCGGTGATCGCATCGATCGGTCGCAGCGCTCCGTACAAATCGAGCAGCAGCATCTCATGCGGAATCTTTGCGGCAACCGCGCCGCGTGCCTTGACCAAGTATCCCAGCGATTCACGCAGCAACTGCTCGTGCCGCAGGCTCGTGATGAAGCCGGATTCCTGCTCCACCGCGCCGCCCGGCGCGATGGCTTGGAATATCGCCTCGCGCAAGCCCTCGATTCCCGCTCCCGTCAATGCCGAAACCGCGATCGCTCCTTCCGGCAACTCCGCCCGCCGTGGCAGATCCGACTTGTTCCCCACCACCAGCGCGCGCCCTTGCGATTTGGCTCGCGCAACCAACTCGCCATCCTGCTCGGCTGCCGACAGGTCGATGACCACCAGCGTCAGATCCGCATCCGCCATCGCTTGAAAGCTGCGCTCGATCCCCAGCGTCTCGACCAAACCCTCAGCCGTCCGAATCCCCGCGGTGTCCACCAGCTTCACCGGAATGCCGCGAATCGTCGCGTTTTCCGACACTAGGTCGCGCGTTGTGCCGGGGATGTCGGTCACGATGGCGCGGTCCTGCTCGAGCAGCCGGTTGAATAAACTGCTCTTGCCCACATTCGGTCTGCCGACAATCGCCAGCGTCAATCCCGCATGCACGATTTTGCCGAACGCGAAACTCGCCGCCAGCCGCTCGACCGCGCGCTCGATCGGTTCGAGCCGCCCCAGAATCTCCCCGGCCGAAGCCACGCTGACATCGTCTTCGGCAAAGTCGATCCCCGCTTCGAGCAGCGAAATCAACTCGAGCAACTGTTCCTTGGCCGGAGCAATCCGCCGCGATACCGAACCTTCAATCTGCTGTGCCGCGATTCGCGCCTGGTAGAGCGTGGTGGCTTCGATCAGATCCCGCACGGCTTCGGCTTGCGGCAGATCGATGCGGCCGTTGAGATACGCGCGCAGCGTGAACTCGCCGGGCTCCGCCGGCCGCGCGCCGTGTGCCATCGCGCGCTCCACGCAATACCGCAGTACCACGGGCGAGCCGTGGCACGCAACCTCGATCACATCCTCGGCGGTATACGAATACGGTCGCTCGAAGAACGTGACTACCACTTGGTCGACCGAGCGGCCCTCTT
>JASHOO010000133.1 GCA_030041035.1 Bryobacteraceae bacterium
CGATCCTTCACTGCAGCGTGAGTTGGCCACCGCTTATCAGAAGGTGGGGGATATCGAAGGTCTTTTGAATGCTCAGCAGAACCTGGGTCATTCGACAGATGCTCTGGACAGCTACCGCAAAGCCGCGAAAATCCGGGAGGCGCTGGCTGCCGCCGAGCCAGGCAATTCGACGGCGCGCCGCGATCTGGCAACTCTCTATCGGAGGATCGGGGAACTCTCTGAACAGCGCAACGACTTCGCTGGAGCGGCCGAGTACGATGGCAAAGCCCTGGCAGTCTACGAAGCTGTGCACGCATCCAATCCCGGTGACGCCAAATCGGCGCGTGATTTGGGCGTCGCCTACTACAACATCGGACGTCATCACAGCCTCAATGGCGACTGGGCCGGAGCTTTGCCATTCGACCGAAAGGCGTCTGCGATTTTTGAACTGCTTGCCCTAGCCAAGCCGGAGGACACCACGCTGAATCTGAGTCTGGCCGCCGTTTACCGGGAGGCGTGTTATGACCTCGGGAAGACAGGCGACCAGGCCAATGCGCTCGATCTATGCCACAAGGCGGTGGACGTCAGTCGACGTCTGGCGTCGTCTAACGCTAATGATGCCCGCATCCAACTCGACCCGTATTTCAGCTACAGCAATCTGGGAATGGTCCTGTTAGATCGGGGAGACCTCGCCGGTTCCCTGGCTAATTGGCGCAAAGCGCTGGTCGCGAGTGAAGCAATCGCCGCAGCCGACCCGCGCGACATGCGGGCTCTGGGGACCATGGCAACGGCATACCAACGTGTTGGATGGTTGCTGGTCAAACTCGGGCAGGCGTCGGATGTGCAATACGGCCTCAAGGCGCTAGAGCTCCGCAAGCGTGAATGCGCCGCTGATCCCAAGAACAAGGGCCGGCAGGAGGCGCTGGCAGACTGCTATGCAATGCTCGGCGAAACCGAAGTCATGCTCGCGTCACGGCCGCGGGTCGCCAAACCCGCGGACCATTGGCGCGCCGCCCGGTCGTTTTACAAGCAGGCCCAGCAGATTGTCGTTCAGCTTCGCACTCAGGGTGCCCTGCGCGGTGAGGACCCCGAAACGCCGGAGCGAATTGCGGGAGAGATCGGCAAATGCGACGCCGCGCTGCAAAAACTCGTAGCGACTGCCGGCCCATGATCAGGCACGCCAGCATCGAATACTGGCGATTCGGGGATCGGGTCATGGGGATGGCAACAACCGAAATTTGGGAGCGGTCTGGTCAAGTTGACTAGAAACGCGCGTCGCTGATCGGTGGACCCATTTGGATGCTCGATCGATCGCCCGGCGTGCAAATATACTGAGACTTCATGGGTTCCGCCAAACGTATTGACGCAGCCGCACCGATATCGAGATCCCTTTCGCCATCGCCTACCTGCAAAAAGTTGCTGCCGTGGCTTGTGGCGGTGGCGTTCTTGTTGGAGCAACTTGACACGACGATCTTGAACACAGCGGTTCCGGCAGTGGCGCAGGCGTTGAGTGTGTCGGTTCTGAGCATGAAAGCGGTCCTGGCGAGCTATACTCTGGCGCTCGCAGTTTTCATTCCGATTAGCGGATGGATGGCAGATCGATTTGGCACGCGGCGGGTGTTTGCTTCGGCCATCGGCATGTTCACCCTCGCTTCGCTTCTATGCGGGCTTTGCACGAACATTCACCTCCTGGTGGCTTGCCGCGTGGTGCAGGGTTTCGGCGGCGCGATGATGGTTCCGGTCGGGCGCCTGACGCTGGTACGGGCCTTCGAGAAATCGGAACTGATTCGAACCATGAGCTTCGTCACGATTCCTGCTCTCGTGGGTCCTATGCTGGGCCCGCTTGCAGGCGGTTTAATCGTACGATACCTGCATTGGCGTTACATTTTCTTTGTCAACATCCCAGTTGGCGTTGCTGGCTTAATCCTGGTCTATCTGCACTTGCCGGATTATCGTGAGGTGAAGAGGCGCCCGCTCGATCTGGTTGGCCTCATCCTCTTCGGATCGGGGATCGCGCTGCTTTCCTATGTGCTCGAAGTCTTTGGCGAACACATGCTGAGTGCGATGGAGATCGTTGGGCTGCTTACGATCTCGATCGCGCTGATCGCCGCGTACGGGATGCATGGTACGCATGAGCAATTTCCCCTGCTCAATCTGAAGCTGTTTGGCATACGCACCTTCCGGGTGTCAGCGTCGGGAAGTTTCTTTACACGGCTTGGAATTGGCGGCGTCCCGTTTCTGCTGCCGCTGCTGTATCAGGTTGGGCTGGGTTACTCACCCGTGGAATCCGGTTTGTTGATCATGCCGCAGGCCGTTGCGTCGATGACTGTGAAGATGATTATGAGCCGACTCCTCAACCGGATCGGGTATCGTAGCGTCCTGATTTCAAACACGATCATAATTGGCGGTCTTTTGATTTTGTTTGCAACGATCGACCTGCATATGCCGGTTTGGGGAATTGTGCTGCTTGCGTTCTTTTACGGCGGGTTCACCTCAGTGCAATACACGAGTATGAACACGCTTGTTTATGCCGACATTCCCGATGACCTGGCGAGCGATGCGAATTCAATCGCGAGCACGGTACAGCAAATGTCTATGAGTTTCGGCATCGCCATTGCGGGGTTGGCTACGGCTGTTTTCCTGCCGGCCAGCGGAGGGTCAAACTCACCGGTATTCATGCGTGGCATTCACGAGGCGTTTATAGCACTTGGGGCATTCACGGCTCTTTCCTCGCTGATATTCAACCGGCTCCAAAGTAGCGACGGTGAGAGTGTAAGCCAGCACAAAGTGCTGCACGCGGGATAAAGGTCTCGGCCACTCAAAACTTCGGAAAGCTGCCGGCACGCCCGTTTGGGGGTCGGTGCGTATAGAACTCGATATGTTTGAGGCGGAAGTCATAAAAAAGCGGAACTTAAGGAACTGTCATAGAGAATCAATGGGTTAGCGGGGAACCAATCGAGGAACTGCCGCGGAACCGGCGGAACGCACCGTGTGAGTTCCTGCAGCTCCAACCCAGTTCCACTGGCGGAGCCGGCTTATCTCATTGATAAGATTGGCTAGTCCCGTCAGTTCCGCAATCCTGGTACCTCGCACGTGTAGCCGCCAAAACGCTACGCGCACGCAAACAGGTTTGCTCGCTCGGGGTGCATGGCTCCTGCCGGGTTAGTCTGGTTGCGCGAACACGATCTGAACGACTGACATTTTGTGCTCCCGCTCTTCTACGTTTTTGTTGTTCTCGGGGGGCAAGGCAAGGACAGCTTTGCTAGCGAGGATACCAGGAGAATGTATTTCATGGCGCTTCAGGGCCTGCTAACGGCAGCAGGCGTCGCAGTCGCCATTACGGGCGGCCTAAGAGGATTGGCGCCACGCCCAGAAACAATGCTGGAGCGGGCAACTCTGTCGCTTTCCCTTTGCGTGTTCTTTGCTCTCTTAACGCTTCTGGAGATGGCCAGGCTTTACGAAAAAACGAGGATAACCGGGTCGAAGAAGAGTCCCGCAGTCATTGATCCACTCACGACGGGTCAATTAATCTGGCTTCTCGTGCTCGATTATATTGCACTGGACACCTTTTTTTGGGGTCTCTTATACTTCGTGCGCGCAATGCTATAAATGCGCCTGAATTCTGAATGCCGGGCAAAAGATGCACGCCCATTTCATCGATCCCATGCTCCTGCTCCGCACCGGATGCTGCCACCTGGCCCGGCGTGGGTCTACGAGCTGAAGTTCGACGGCTTCCGCGTCGAGGCCATCAAGAGCGGCGGCAGCGTCCCACCTCCGCTCTGGGACGACAAGGACTTCAACGCCCGCTATCCGTCCATCGTTCGGCCTTGGACGCCATGCCGGACGAGACGGTAATTGATGGCGAAATCGTCGCACTGGATTCAACCGGACTTCGATGCCATCATCTTCGGCTACTACGAGAGCGGGAAGCTGATGTACGCCGGCCGCACTCGGAACGGGTTCACTCCTGCATCGCGAGAGAAACTGTTCAGGGGCTTCAAGGCCTGGAGGCGGAGAGGTGCGCGTGCGCCAATCTGCCTGAACTGAAAGCCGGACGCCAGGGCGTTGGGCTGACGGCCGAGAAGATGAAAGATTGCCGATGGTTGAAGCCCATACTCGTGGCGCTGGTCGTGTTCGTCGAGTGGACGCCGGAAGGCCATCTGTGGTATTCGCGTTCGTTACGCTTCGAGAGGCTCGGAGCGCGAGCGAGTTGCACAGAGGAGGGTAGACAGACCTCTTCGTTCGAGGCACACGCCGCAACGAAGGCCGGCTGTAACCACAATAAGTTCGTACGGCTCGTCACGTTTGTTAGTGCTCCGACGGTTATCCATCGGCAGCCTTGCCATTTTGCAGTAAGCCGGATAGCTTCAGAGAAGTCCTATGAGCAGCCTTTCGTTTCTTCGACATTTTTCGTCCGATCTCGCAATCGATCTGGGCACCGCGAATACTCTGGTGTATGCCACGGGGAGAGGCATCGTGGTTGATGAGCCTTCCATCGTTGCTCTGAACACGAAGACCGGAGAGATCGAGAGCGTTGGGAGGGATGCTAAGGAGATGATAGGCCGTACGCCAGGTTACCTGGTGGCCATTCAGCCGATGCGGGACGGAGTGATTGCTGACTTCGACGCCGCGGAGGAGATGTTGCACAACTTCATTCAGAAGGCTCATAGAAGGAAGCGCCTGGTCCACCCGCGCATCGTCATGGGTATACCCAGTGAGACCACGGATGTCGAAAAACGCGCGGTGTTGGACGCGGCTTATCGTGCCAAGGCGAGCGAAGTTCATTTGGTGGACCAGGCCATGGTTGCCGCAATCGGCGCCGGCCTTCCCGTCACTGAGGCAACTGGCAACATGGTAGTGGATATCGGCGGAGGCACCACGGATATTGCCGTGGTCTCGATGACCGGAGTGGTTTACTCGCGATCCGTACGCGTCGCCGGCAATCTCATGGACGAGAAAATCATCGAACATCTCAAGGAGCGGCACAATCTGGTGATAGGAGAGCGGACGGCGGAAGCAATCAAAATAGAGTTGGGGTCCGCTTATCCGTTGGATCGGCCTTCCACCATGGAAGTAAAAGGGCGGGATGCTTTGCGGGGCCTTCCGAAAACGGTGCTCGTTGACGATCAGGAGATCCGGCAAGCTCTTGCCGGATGTGTATCAGCGATCATCCAGGCCATTCGCGTCGCACTCGAACGCACGCCACCCGAACTCAGTGCCGACATCAGTGATCGAGGACTCGTGCTTACTGGCGGCGGCTCGCTTTTGAAGAATCTCGACAAACGAATTCAGAGCGAAACAAGCATTCCCGTTTCGTTGGCCGACGACCCACTGACTTGCGTGGTCATGGGAACGGCCAAGATGTTAGAGGATTTCAAACTCCTCCGAAAAGTCTCCATCTCCAGCCTGAACTAAACCAGCGCCCCCGCGTTGACGGTCTTGAGGGATAGCCAAACAGGTTTCAGTGTTTCTTCGCCTGGCGCTTCGCACCGCGATCTGATTTGGACTCTGCAGTCACTTCCTCGGCTCGCGTTGGGGGCTTCTTCACTATGGCGAGGCTCTTCTTCAGCGCCTCCATGGTTGGGCGAATGGGAATCGGCTCTCTGCCGGCCGACCCTGTTTCAGGTTCCTGGTATTGCGATGGCGCCGTCCGGTGCAATTGCCGGAAGCTGACTTTCTCTGGTCGCCCAGTAGAGCTCCTGCTTCCCTCCGCGCTCAGCACCCCCGACTCGCCTTGCTCTTTGGGTCCCGAGATGTGTCCCTTCTCGTACAGCCGATCCAACGACCCTTAATCGTGCGATTTCCACACGCCCCGAATTCGTCTGCATCGAACGCAGTCAGCCATAGCAGCGCCAGCACGATCTCGTCCACGTTGTTCCGGTCGAATTCCATGCCGGCGTGCACGATCCTACCACCAACGCGCCCGGACTTGTGTTCTAACTTGTGATGGCTTCCCCTATGGAAGCCGCGAGAGAACAAGCGGCTAGAAAAGAAAGCCGCGCGTTCTAAAGGGTTGCTACGGCGACCGCAGGCGGCTGTGCAGCTCCCGATGCGGCGTTGTGTCACCCCTTCGGTCGGCAAGGGCCGATTCTGTATTTTCGAGTTTCATGGCGACCGACAGATTAAGACATCGGGTTCAAGCACTCCAACTATGTGAGGGGTGCTGCGAGTCTGTCTCCGGCGCACAGAATGGCGATGCCCTCATGTTGGGCATTGGCACCTAATTCGAAAACCTGGTGTGCTGGAGAGGTCCCAGAAAACGCACTGTTTCGACCATTTCGGTTACTACCTTGACAAACTTCTCGCCCTCGCCTGCGGAAACGTAATCGAACCGGCAGCGCTCGGATTCTATGCCGAATTGCTCGAGCAGTCGCAGCAGCATGCGATGTCGCTGAGTAGCGCGGTAATTGCCCTCCTTGTAATGGCAATCGCCCGGATGGCACGCCAGAATCATAACGCCATCCGCCCCCTTTTCATAAGCCTGCAGGACAAACTGGGGATCGACGCGACCGCTGCACATCACCCGAATGGGTTTGAAGTTAGCAGGATAGGGGGTCTGGGCGGCACCGGCTTTGTCGGCTCCGGCGTAGGAACACCAGTTGCAAAGAAAACCAACAATTTTCGGTTCGAAGCGCGTCATTGGAGAATCGCCTCCATCTCAGCCAGAATCTGGTCATTGGTAAAGTGGTTGCCGTTGATCGCGCCCGACGGGCAGGCGGCCACACAAGTGCCGCATCCGTGGCACAGAAGCGCGTTAACAGATGCGGTCCGCCCGTCAGCGGTGTAGCTGATGGCTTTGTAAGGACAAACGAAGCGGCAAACGTGGCATCCGGAACAGGCTGCTTCGTTCACGGAAGCGGCGACCGGATCCACCTGCAATCTCGTCCCTTCCCGGAGTTCCGAAAGGATGTAGCCCGCTGCGGCCATTCCCTGGCTGATAGATTTCTGGATGTTCATGGGAGCCTGGCACGCGCCCGCTAGATAGACGCCTTTGACTTTGCTCTGTGCCGAATCGAGAGCTCCGTGCAACTCCTCGAAGAAGCCAAAACGGTCCGTGGCGACATCCATCATCTGCCCCAGCTCCGCGGACCCTGTGGCCGGCTCAACCGCGGGGCAAAGCACCACCATCGCGGCATGAAACGAATCTTCGCGGCCGTCCGCGTCGCGATAGTGGATCATCTTGCCATCACCGTTCGAGCGAATCTGTAGATCATCGATATCCGCATAACGGATGAACTGGGAGTCCGCGCTATCCGCCGCGTGACGGTATAGCGAAAATTCCTCCTTGCCCGGCGCTACCAGCTCTTTGTACAGGTGGTAGACCTTCGTGCCCGGGAGCTTGGAGCCCACCAGGTGGTTGAACTTGAAAGCATACTCGCAGCAGATTCCGGAACAGTACGGCTTGTGGCGCTTGTCCAGGCTACCCACGCAGTGGACAATCGCCAGTGATTCGGGCGCTTGTCCGGCTTTGGTCAGAACGGACCCCGCAGTCGGCCCATTCGAAGCCAGCAACCTTTCAAACTCCAGGCTGGTGTAAACGTCGGAGAGGCTGCCGTAGCCGAGCTGCGGGAGCTTGCGGCAATCGTAAAGGGTCGAACCGGTAGCGAGTATGATCGCCCCGGCGTTGCGCTCCAGAACCTTTTCCTGGTCCCCAAACTGCACCGCGCCCTCCACCGGGCACGCCTTCCGGCACAGTTCGCAATCCTTACCCTTCCAACGCAAGCACGCGGCCGAGTCCAGGAATGGGACGTTCGGCAGCGCGCCGGCGAAAGCCAGCGAGATCGCTTTGCGTTCGCCCAGGCCGTTGTGGAACTCGTTGGGCACTGAGACCGGGCACGGTGCAATGCATTCGCTGCAGCCGATGCAGCGCACGGTATCGACGTAGCGCGCCTTCTGACGGATCTTCAGTGTGAAGTTGCCCAGGTAACCGGCCACATCAATCACTTCCGCGAGCGTCAGGATCTCGATATTGTGGGCATGTTCCCCATGGAGAATTTCTCCCATCACCGGCTCGAGCATGCAAGGGCCACATTCCATATTGGGGAACAACTCCTCATAACGCACGGGCATGCCCCCGAGTACGGGCGTCTTTTCCACCAGCACCACTTTGCGGCCCGCCTGCGCCAACGCCAGCGCGCTTTTCAAGCCCGCCGGTCCAGCGCCGATGATTATGACTTCGGTGCGCGCCTCCAGTTGCTTCTTTTCGAGCGGCTGGTGCAGCGCCACTCTGCGGGCCGCGGCCCGAATCAGGGCGCAAGCCTTCTCACGGGCCTGGTCCGGATCCGGCGTTACCCAGGCGACCTGCTCCCGGATGTTCACCATCTGCAAGAAATACGGGTTCATGCCGGCTTCCGCCAGCACCTGCATGAACGCTTTCTCGTATTCCCGCGGCGAGCAGGCGGCGATCACTACGCGATCGGGACGCTCCGCCAGGAGTTCGTTTTTCAAGAACTGCTTGCCCTCGGCGGCACAAAGAAAGCCCGCCGGTTTCACGTAAGCGATTTCGGAATCGCGGCACAGATCGCTTTTGAGCCGCTCAAATTCGATGCGCTCCGTGATGTTGTCGCCGCAACTGCAGAAGTAGACCGCTGTTTTCATGTTCTCGCTCCGATGTCGGCTCCGGAACTCAGAAACCGCATTACGTCATCCACGACTACGGGTATCGCGCGCTCCACATCGCTCGTCAGCCGCTCCGAAAAATTGGTGACGTCCCGCGCCTCGATCGCCCAGATCCGGATCTCGCCCGGCAGCCGCAATCCGGCCAGTCTCCCCAACTCCAGGGCTGTGGCCAGGCTTCCATCGTGTGTCGAGTGGGCGTTCCTGGTTTGGAACAGATCGTTCGCCGCGGGCGAATAAACCGTCCCCGGCCGGCCGCCTTCGGTGAGGATCGCGTCCACAATCACCGCCCGGTCAAAACCCGCCATCGCCTCCATCAACCGGATGCCGCCGGAGTACAGTTCGCGTATTTGGATTCCCGGCATGTCTGGCAAGCGCTCGGCAATCCAGCGTACGACGTGCAGGCCGATGCCATCGTCGGTGAGCACCGGGTTACCAATACCTATCACGACGGTTCCCATTCACCCTCATCCGTCGCGCCGGAACGAGCGCACCACGTCTCCCGCCGGGTCGCAGAAGTTGACGATGAGCGGCATGGTCCCGGGCAGTGCATGGGTGGCGCAGGAAAGGCACGGATCATACAGCCGGAACGCCATTTCAATACGATTGAGAACCGTCTCTTCCACCATTTGGCCGCGCCGGATCAGCTCCTCGGCCGCCTTCCGGATCGACATGGAAATCGCCGCATGATTGTTGGTTGTCCCCACGATCAGGTTCACTTTTTGGAGTATGCCTTTCGCGTCGGTGACATA
Source organism: Bryobacteraceae bacterium (assembly GCA_030041035.1). GTDB lineage: Bacteria > Acidobacteriota > Terriglobia > Bryobacterales > Bryobacteraceae > QHXW01. The sequence continues at coordinate 9,348 of JASHOO010000133.1, forward strand.
GTGATGAATGAGAGTGCCGCGCGGGGCTTCGACCGCTCCGATGCCCACCCCTGTCACCTCGCGCGGAATCGTCCGGACATCGGGTGAAGTAATTTCGGGATCCGTGGCTAGCTCCAGCATGCGCTCGGCTGCGTACAGCAGCTCGATCAGCCGTGCCCAGTGCGTGGCCATGCGGTGATGAACCGGCGCACGCCTGCCGCCGGCCGCCTTCGTCCCAAACGCTTCGCAAAATTTCTCGAAATGCTCCTGGGCGAGTGGCGTCGCCAGCCGATCGGAAACATTCAGCCGCGCCAACGGCGTAGCGCAGTAGACGCCGCTCCCGGCGCCGTCTACAAAACCCTTCCAGCCCGGCTTGCGCAGGAAGGGAAATTTCAGATAGCTCCACGGCTCCACGCGCTCGGCGATGTGGCTCGAATAGTCGGCCGCATCGTATTGCAGGAACTCGCGCCCATCCGGATCGACCACGCGAATCCGGCCATCGTAGAAGTTCAGCCGGTTCTCGCCGTCCACCGTTCCCATATAATATGTGCGATGCAGGAAGGTTCCGCCGGTGACCAGCTCGCGGAAAGCCCCATTGTTCCAGACCAGCTTGTCGAAGATCTGCAAACTGAAAAGAGCGAATTCGATGTTCTTTCGCGCGGCGGCTTCGATCTGGATTCGTTCGCTCTCGCTGAGCGATTTGCTCCACCCTCCGGGTACTCCAGCCGCTGGATGGATCTCGCGCCCGCCCAGCATCCGGATGATGTGATGATTGCGGGCGCGGCAGTCGATCACTTCTTTACCGATATCCAGCCCGACCTTGCGCACGACCCCGAGAATATTTCTCTCGGCCGGCGGCGCATCCGGCCCCACGATGAAATCCGGGCCGCCCAGGGCGTAGAAGTGAGTGGTGTGATCGGTGACATAAAAGGCCGAATAAAACAGTTCGCGCAGTTTCTTTGCAGCCCCAGGAGGGTCCACCCCAAAGAGACGGTCCAGCGCCTTCGTCGACGCCATATGATGCGCCTCCGGACAGACCCCGCAGATCCGGTTTGTAATCACGGGCATCTCTTCCGCCGGCCGGCCCACACAGAACTGCTCGAATCCCCTGAGCTCCGGCACCTGCAGGTAGGCGTTCGCCACGCTGCCATCGTCGTTCAGGAAGATTTCGATTTTGCCGTGTCCTTCCAGGCGCGTGATGGGATTGATACTGACGCGTTTCTTCATCGGGATCTCCTCAACGCCGACCCGGCCATGCTGTAGCGGTAAAACCCGCCTGCCAGATCCGGCAACGAATCGAGCACGGCGTCGGTCTTGGCCACCAGCTCCGCTTCGGTCATTCCTTTGTACGGTCCAATATCCAGGACCGAGCCGAGCGCCGAGATCATCTTGGCGCCCTGGTCGCGGACTCCTTCGGGCGGCCCGTAGCAGCCGGTGCAAGGCATGTTCACGGCCGGGCACAACGCACCGCAGCCCTGGCTCGTAGCCATCCCCATGCATAACAGACCTTGCTCCAGCAGGCATCGGCTAGCATCAGGGATCAATTCCCAGGTGCGATAAAACCGGCCAACGGTCTTGTCTTCTTTCTTGCGCGAGCACTCCACACAAACCGAAGATGGCCCTGCGCCCAGCCTGCCGCCCTGCGCCGGCAGCGGCTTTCCCTCGATCACCGCCGCGACAATATTCCAAATCTGGTGCGGCTCCGGTGGGCAGCCTGGCACGAAATAGTCCACGTCCACCACCTGCGCGAGCGTCTTGACCGTATCAAAGAAGGCGGGCAATTCCAGTGCGCCTTCCGGCACCAGCGTGCGCGTTTGCGGCACGACCCCATCGGGATTATCCAACGCCGGGCTGTCCAGGAAGTTGGTCCGCAAGTGACTTTCGCGCGAATGCAGGTTGCTGAGCGCGGGAATCGAACCCGCAACCGAGCAGGCGCCGAACGCGATCAGCAGCCGTGACTTTCGCCGCAGCAGCCGCGCCATCTCTTCGTTTTCCGCGGTGCGGATCGCCCCATTGAAGAACGTGACCGCAATGCTCCCATCGGCCATCGCTTCCACGTCCGCGACCTTGGTATCGAGCAGGCAAGGGCAGAAAACAAAATCGAAGTTCCGGTCTACTTCGAGCAGCTTCTCATGCAGGTTCACAACAGCGATCTCACAGCCGCCGCAGGAAGATGCCCAATATACGCTCAGCTTGGGTTTTTCTGGCATCGGTTTCGCCACCTTTCAGAGCCGGAACGCGAAGATCGAAGGACAAAGCGCCGTCCTGGTTCCCGCGATATAGATCGGCGGTTGCGTGGAGGAAGATTAGCTCACGCCGGTTCTGACCCACGCCGTAAAGTCCGGACGATCTGGCGTCGATATGACCAGTAGACGGATGCGGGTGCGCGCTTCCCGGTAGATACGCGGGGGCGGACACAGCGGTATCCAGCAGCCGTCTCGGAAAGCGAAGGTGGAACTTTGTCTGAGCTGAAAACGGGGAATGAAATGAAGTTGGCCTTGGCTATGCTGGGGCTCGCCGCCGTGGTGGCCATTTCCGGTTTTGCCCTGGTTGTCTGGCCCGGACCTCGTACCGTGACCTGTGTCACCATAATCTGCCTGACAGCCCTTGCAGCACTCTATGGAAAAATTCGCGGGCTGCTGCAATGCATCTGGAGTATTTCTGCCGGAATGTCCGAAACGGCGGCGCAGTTAGCGGATGCGGGAGCCCAGGTCGCATCCAGCGGCCAAGCACTCGGTCCCGGAGCCGAGTCGCAAGCCAACGCCGTCGGCGAAGCAGCCGGCTCAGCCGAGTTGATGACCTCCATCTTGCGGCAAAACGTCGACACCAGCCGCTCGGCAGCCACTCTTATGCAACAGACCGATCGGATCGCTTCCGACGCCACACAAGGTCTCGAGGGCCTAGTGCAATCCATGAGCGAGATTAACAGCTCGAGCGACAAGATCTCGCGCATCAACAAAGTGATCGACGAAATCGCCTTCCAGACGAATATTCTGGCGCTGAACGCGGCGGTGGAGGCGGCGCGCGCGGGCGAAGCCGGCATGGGATTTGCCGTCGTCGCCGACGAGGTGCGAAATCTGGCCCAGCGCTGTGGACAGGCGGCCAAGGATATTGCCGCGCTCATTGAGGACTCCATTTCCAAGGTTCACGAGGGGAGCGGACGGCTGGATCAGGTCGCCGAAGCCATGCGGCGCCTCATCGACGGCGAGCGCAAAACCAAAGGTCTGATCGATGAGGCCACCACCAGTAGCACCGAGCTGGTCGCCGGCATGGAGCTGATCTCCAAAACCTTAATCGACGTGCAGGTCAAGGCGCGACAGACCGTCTCGGATGCCCAACAGGCAGCTTCGGCCGCCGAGCAGCTGGGCCAATTCCCGGAATTCATTAAACGGGCTGCGATACGGTTGGAGAGCGTCGCAGCCGGAAGCGGAGCAAAAACCTTATGAACGTAAAAACAATGGATGCCCGCGGGCTGAAGTGTCCGCAACCCCAACTCAAGATGCTGGTAGAAGCGCAATCTATGGCTAAGGGCGACCAACTCGAAGTCGTTGCCGATTGCCCCACCTTTGAAAACGATGTCCGCCAATGGTGTCAGCGGACGGGCAAGGCGCTGCTCTGGATGCGCGCCGAGGGCAATGCAAAACGCTGCCGGGTGCAAATCTGACTCAGAAGCTGCGGATTGTGTCCGCCGGCCCGCCTGAGGCGTTGAATACCCATGTCCACCGCTGGTTGCCTTTTAGCTGATGCATGAACTGGGCATTGCCAATTCCGTGCTCGAGGCCGCTCGCGCCGAATTAGGCCGTCATCCCGGTGCCACACCTGTTACGGTGGCGCTGCGCGTCGGGGAACTCGCGGCCCTCAACCCGGAAGCCCTCAGCTTCAGCTTCCGGGCGATCACCGCCGGAACCGAATGGGAAAACGTCGCGCTGGAGATTCAATCCACGCCGCGGCAGCATCGCTGTCCCGCTTGCCGCATCACGTTCCGGGTGATCGATTCCAGCTTCGCCTGCCCCCGTTGTGGCGCACCCCAAACCCAATGCGTCGGTGGAGATGAGCTGGAACTGGCTTACCTGGAACTGGAGGAATCGTGAACCGTGTAGTGCTGGAACAGAAAATACTGAGTGAGAACGACCGCATGGCTGGTGAACTGCGCCAGCGCTTTCAAGAACACGGTGTGCTGTGTCTCAATCTGATCAGCTCACCCGGCGCGGGCAAAACCTCGATTCTCGAGCGCACTCTCGAAGGTTTTACGCCGCTCGATCGCGTCGCCGTGCTCACCGGCGATATCCAAACTGACAATGACGCCGCCCGACTGGCACGGTTCGGATTTCCGGTGCGGCAGATCACAACAGGAGGCACGTGTCACCTTGACGCGCGCATGGTGGAGGCCGCGCTCACCGGTTGGCGTCTGGAGGATCTCGACCTCCTTCTCATCGAAAACGTCGGCAACCTCGTTTGCCCCGCCAGTTATGACCTGGGCGAGGCAGCCAAGATCGTGATGCTCAGCGTGGCCGAAGGCGAAGACAAGCCGCTCAAATACCCCGCGATTTTCTTCAAGTCCGCGCTGATGCTGCTCAATAAGATCGACCTGTTGCCGCATGTTCCGTTTGACCTCGCGAAAGCCCGCGCGAACGCGGTCCATGTCCATCCCCAAATCGAGATGATAGAGATCTCGTGCACTACCGGCGAGGGTGTAGACCTTTGGTGTAAATGGCTTAACGACCGGCGTAGCCTGCGACCGGGGTTCCTTGACTCTTCCCCGCTTTGAGGGCGTCTTAGCCTTACCGCACAACCCCACAGCATCGTGTGCCGTGCCCGTCGAACGCTTCTTGCGAAACTTGTAGGGATGGAAGCCGAAGTAGATCAGACCCGTGATGGCCTCAATCTGGCTCATCTGGCAGTCGGGGACTTTCGCACGAGGCCAAACGTGTGCTCCGTTTATGCTCCGTTAAGCACTGCGCGAAAGCACAGAGTGAAAACTGGTTTAATTTCTATCGCCAGAATGAAGTACACGGAAACGCAACGTTCTTTTGTTTCCAATTTGCTGTCGTTTTCCCAATCTGGACGTCAGCCACGCACGAGCAGGCAGTATGTCAGCACGGGCGGCAGTTGCTTCACAGTGGGAATGTGCAACCCGTGCGAGTTCTATTGACTGATGGGTGTTCAGTCGGCCGTCGCCGAACTGGCGCCGGGGTCCCGACCATATAGCGGACCCTCGACCGCTTTGCTCATATTGCAGACACGCGATCAATTCATGGGTAGATAATCGCCGAATCGGATCGGTGCGGCTCCAAATAGAATCAAATAGATAGGGCAGGATCGCGGGTAATCGGATGGCGAGCCCTCGTTTCGATTCCCGTTAGCGCAACCTATCCGTTCGGCATCGTCCCGCATCGCCCTTTGCCGCGCTCGTCTCGTCGCAGATTTCGCGCTCCAGTTTTCGCAGCGTTCTGCGGCTGATGCCTGTTCGGGTACAGCCGCTCCTGGATGCTATCGCTCCACTCCGTCCCGCAACCCCGGATGCCCACCGTTGACCATACTGGCCGCTGCGCTCTTCAAAAAACGCTCATAACGTTCTTTCCCCTTGGCAACCGAAGCAGACGACTGCTCGGGTAACCCGGTTAACAATGCCTTGGCGAGAGTATCGACGAGTGCGAACGAGGTTTGCTGCACTCGGTGCATGCGCGACAAATCGCCCTGGATTCGCTCGAGGGCGATGCGTTGCTCTACCTCTTCGCTGTCGGTGAGAACCTGCTCGACGCCTTGCCTAATAATTTCGGTTGACGTACATCCCTTTTCCGTGGCGGTTTGGCGAATCTGATCGATCGTTGCCTCTGAGAACCGGATCGTGCGTTATGGCATGAAATGCCCCCTCAATATGTAAGGGAATGGGAGAAGGTACTTTCGGACAACGAAATTGTAAATTAATCTGCGCATCCCATTGGAACGCACCATTGCAAAAGTGCATCCTGGACTAAGTGCCTCATAGAGGGCAACTAATACCCCAAAAACACGCCGTGGCATCCCAACCCTTTATGTCCCACTCTGCGTTTGGTCTGCCTACCTAGTAGGATTGTCCACGAATATTCACTTCTGTCGACTAAGATCTAAGTTTGTTCACTTATGTCCTTCGGGTGAAAAACCTGCCTGACAACAATAACTTGAAGACGGCGCGTCCCGCCTCCACATTCGGCTGAGCGAAGCGACCGGTACGCCCTTCGGGCGCGACTCTTGCCGACAACTCTAGCACGTAACTGGCCGACGGGGGCACCACGAAAAAAAGTTGATTGAACTTGGAAATTTTCCCGATCGCCAAATCTTATTTAAGTAGGGGGAATAAACATGTGTGACCCGGCCGATCCCAAAGACTATCCTCTCGCACTCGTCCATGCCTTGCAAAGCCAACGACCCGACATGCCAATGGCTCAGGTGCGCTGGGCATGGGTGGAGATTGACGCGGCCCTGAAGACCGGCCACCCTCAAGGTGGTACGCCAGCGCCTGTGCCAAGACGGGATCGAGATCGCATACAGCACACTCGCGCGCTATATCAACCGCGTTGGTAGCGAAAAAACGAGACAGGGGATCGCCCGACTTTCCGTGGAAAGTAGCGGCTCTCGCGTAACTCACTCTACGACGCCTTCCTGCGTTTGACAACCTCCGACTTAGACGGA
>JASHOO010000013.1 GCA_030041035.1 Bryobacteraceae bacterium
AGCTGGCTCGCCGAATCGAGTGGCTCAGGGATCACTTGCGAGAGATTTCCGGACCTGGCAGGGGGGAATATTTGAAACGCCGGCTGAATATGCGGTTCAAGCGGATTGTATACACGATTTATGACGCCGCCGGCAAGCCGGTGCCACGCAGCCTGGAGAACGTTGGCGACATCAATTCGTTTGCCGCCATTCATTACAAGCCGGGCGTCTACCCCGGCCGCATCGATATATTTCGAGCCGAGAAAGCCTGGGGCGACCAACGGCTGGGCCACCTGCTGGGCTGGGACGGGCTGGCGGAATCTATTGAGGTGCACGAGATTCCTGGAGGGCATCTTGACATCTTTGCGTCCGGCGTCATCGAGGTGGTGGCCCGCGAGATCGAGGCTTGCCTGAAGCGCGCCACGAGTGAGTACGACGCTCAACACGAGCCGGCGCAAGCAGCGGATACTGCGTCAGTCACGGGGGAATAGGCGGGCGGTGCAGAAGCTTTGGCGTCCTCTTGTGTAACAATGGAGAATCGCTCTGCTTCGGGTTTGAGGCCTCTTGCGCGTTTACCTTCTCGATGTGTTTTGCACCATCCCCTACTACATGAGTGCGTTATGCATGGCATTGCGGAATGCCGGCGTCGACGCAGTCCTGGGCAGCACCAGCTACTATCAGGACAGGCAGCACTTTCGGAATCGTGACTTGAGGCCAGAACCAGGCTTGGTGGATTTCGTGGCGTGGGCGCCCAGTCTGGACACGAGGCTGCGGCGGCCTCTCAAACTGGTGGAAGGTCTGGTGAACATGGGGGCTCTGGTGGTGCGATTCGCCCTAAGACCACCGGATATTGTTCACGTGCAGTATCTTCCCCTGGCTATGCGAGGACTCGGCGTCGAGACGGCGTTTCTCGAATTCTGCCGCATGCAAGGAAGCCGGCTGGTATACACGGTGCACGACCTTTTGCCGCCGGGTACGGGCGATCGTCACCGGCAGCGGTTTCACGAGATCTACCATCTGGTGGATGCGGTGATCTGTCATTCGCGAGAATCCAAGAATCGGGTGGCGAGCGAATTCGGCGTCGATTCTCAGCGCATATGGGTCATTCCCCATGGACCTCTGTTCCCCCCTCAAGCCTCCGCGGACGCCCAAGCGGCGCGGTGCCGGCTGAGCTTGCCGGTGGATGCGTGCCTGGTGCTGTGTCAGGGCATTATCAAGCCGTACAAGGGCATTTCATTTTTGCTGGACGCGTGGGACGAGCTCCCGGAGGGTCCGCCCGCTGTTCTTCTGCTGGCAGGCACCGGCGAGGAGGAGGAACTGCGGGCGATCGGCAATCGTGTTGCGACGATGCGCCGACCCGACCGCGTCCGCTGCGATTTCCGTTTTGTCTCCGAACAGGCGCTCTCCGATTATTACGACGCGGCCGACATTCTGGTTTATCCGTACAAAGAAGTGACCACGAGCGGGGCGCTACTCACTGGTTTGGCGCGAGGGAAGGCGATTGTGGCCACCAAGTGTCCGGCTTTTATGGAACTCTTGAGCCTCGATGAAAGCGCCTGGCTTGTGGATTACGGCGAGACCGGGCAGCTTACTGGAGCATTAGCCGAGCTCATCAGAGACGCCGGGAGGCGGGAGCGCCTGGCACGCGGAGCGGAAGCTGCACGGAAGGCGATCCACTCATGGGAGGTGATCGCCCAAAAGACAAGGGACTGCTATGAGGCGGTGTTAAAGGGACGGTCGAAGTGAAGCGCGTGATCCGGGTGCTGTACGTGATTGACCAGTTAAAGCATCTGGGCGGCGCTGAGCGAAGTCTGCTGCGATTATTGCGAGGACTGCCGCGCGACCGTTTTTCGCCCAGCGTATTGACCTTCGACTTTAATCCGGAGGCGTTTCCTGGGATGCCGTGCCCGGTTCTGGTGTATCCGATCCGGCGTATCTACGGATGGAACGGCATTCGTTACGGGGCGCGCTTCGCTAAGCTGCTTCGTGCAGAACAAATCGACATCGTCCACACGTTTTTCGAATCTTCGGATCTCTGGGCTGCTCCATTGGCCCGTCTGTTCGGTAATGTCGTGCTGCTTTCGAGCCGGCGGGACATGGGCCTGCAACGACATAAATTTCATGACGTGGCTTACCGCGTGGTTTCGCCGCTTTTCGATCAGGTGCAGGCGGTGTCTGACGAAGTCGGCCGTTACGTGTTGCGGGCGGACGGTCTTGAGCCGAGCCGCGTGGTGACAGTTCCAAACGGCGTCGAGTTCAATCAAGTCAAGCCGGAGCCGCGGATGGAAGTCCGGAAGCAATATGGATGGAGTGAATCAGAGACGTTGATTGTTTCGGTGGGAAACGTCCGACCGGTTAAAGGCTTCGATGTACTGATCCGTACGGCGGCGTTGGTGTGCCGTGAGTGTCCGCCGGCCAGATTTGTGATTGCGGGCAAGATTCTGGAAAACGATCACTATCAAAACCTGCTGGCGCTGGTGGCTGAGAACGGCCTGGAGGGACGGGTGCAGTTTCTGGGAGGGGTGGAGCGGGTGTTTGACCTTCTCTCGGCGAGCGACGTGTTCTTCCTGCCGTCGCGGAGCGAAGGAATGTCCAATGCTCTGTTGGAGGCGATGGCTTGCGGATTGCCAGCGGTTGCCAGCCGCGTAGGGGGCAATCCAGAATTGATTCGTGACGGCGAGACCGGGTATCTGGTGGCGGTCGAGGACGCGGAAGCAGCGGCGGATCGCCTGCTCACTCTGATCAGTGACGGGGACAAGGCTCGTGCCATGGGAAAGGCTGCGCGTACGCTAGCGGAATCACGCTACTCAATGGAAGCCACAGTCGGAATGGTTATCCACGAGTACGAGCGGCTGTTAGGTTCGAAATAGGGATATCTCCGAACTCTGTTGAATGTGAGAAAGAGAACAGTTGTTCCTTGTGTGAGCCGAGTTGTGGCGTATCAGCCGGCGACACTTGCCCTATACTACACGGAAGCCAGAGGCATGAGATTAGCTCGCGATGCAGCTTCGTTGACGTACCGCTGGCAGATCCCGCTTTTTTCGCAATTGAACGCTAACGTACAGTTTCAGGAACTCGACAGAAGCTTCAAAGGGCCGCGCTTCGGCAAGCGGAGTCAGTTATACGAGTGGCTCAGTCAGAGTCTTGGGCAAGTTGCTATCGACTATCTGGAGTTCGGTGTTTTCCGGGGTGAGACACTACGCGCGTGGAGCAGACTGAACAGCAACCCGGGAAGCCGATTGTTTGGATTCGATAGCTTTGAAGGGTTGCCAGAAGACTGGAGGCCCCGAAGTCAGTTGAAAGTTGGTAGCGGCGGTTGATGTTCATCTTACTATGCCACCTCCCGTCGGGTGACAGACTTCGATCCGTTCAGGATCGCATCTAAAGCCCAGAGATCCCGATAGCCCATGATCTTCCGAAAGTTCTTTTCAGTTGCCAGCAGAGCCGAAGCCATCCAGCGTTTGACCATGGCACCATCCCGCCAGCGACAAACCCTCCGGGTGCGCAGGCGAACACCGGCGTGTGGACTCTCGATGATATTGGTGGTGGCCAGACAGCGGTGCAGTGAGACTGGGACGTCCAGCCGGTTGATGGTGAAACACTCCTCCAAGCCTTCCATCAGGCTGGAGGCAGCCGAAGGATATTCGCGTTCCAGCCACTCCGCCAGTTTCTTCAGCCGTAGCATGCCACCTTTGGCATCCAGTCGCCAAGCCGCCCGCATCGCCGATTTCACCTGGTCCTTCTGATCTTCCGGCAGGTGATCCATCACGTTGCGTAGTTTATGCGCGCGGCATCGTTGCACCGGGTGCTGATTCCCAAACACGGCATTGATGGCTGTGCGCAGCGCCTTCGAGCCGTCGATGACAAACAGGCGCTTGTAATCAGGGTTCACGCCACGCGTCACCAGGTCTTCGAGCAGTTCCTTGACCACGGTGGCGTTCTCGGTGGCGCCTTCGCGGATCGCCAGCACATGTTTGTGGCCGTCGACATCCACCCCCACCGCGCCGATCATCACGTGGTCACCGAATCTCATGCCATCCACATAAATAATGACCAGTTTCAGCTCCTCCAGACGCCGGCTCAACAGCACCTCCACCTCCGCTTCCGAGGCTTCGATCATCTGGCGGCTCACACTGGACTTGGAAACTCCCACGGTGTCGGCCATTTCCGGAATCACGCCGCGGTACTGACGCGTGGAAACGCCACGCATCAGGATATCCAGCATGCGCGCTCCCAGCCGTGGTTGATCCTGCATGGCCACGTAAGCCGGCACCTCCACTTCCTTGCCCTCGCCAGCTCCTTTCTTTCGCAGTCGCGGCCGCTTCACCGCCAGCTTGCGGTCGCTGAGCATCACGGTTCCGGCTTGTTGGCCGTACCAGACTACATCCCCGACTCGCTGCTTACCTTGCTGGCGCGGTCCCGCTATCTGCTGCGCCGACAGGTCCAGCACCGCCTGGATGGTGGCTCGCCCCGCTACATCAATGAGTTCGTCGCAGGCCATCCGACACTGCTGGATCAGATCCACCATGGGCAGTAGCAGTTGCCCGCGTTTCGAGAGAAACTCGGCCAACTTCCTTTCGTTGGCCTTTCCTTGTTTATTGATCGTGTGGTAGCTTCGTTTCACGGCGGTTCTTCCTTTCACGGTTTGGCGACCGATTCTTTCATTAAGAATCAGGTTGAACCGCCGCCTCAACTTTCAACTACGATCGGGAAACCCTCAGAAGACTGGAGGCCAGACAAGCGGCGGGGCGTATTTAAAACGGAGCCGCCCGAGATATCGGATAGTAGGTGCCGGCTGATCAAGGGATTGTTCCAGGAGAGCCTGTATCCGTTTATGGATGAATTCCAGCCGCACGGCCAGATGATTGTGCACATCGACGCGGATCTTTACTCGTCGGCGCTATTCTGCCTTGCGGCTATGGATCGCTGGCTCACTCGCGGGTCAATTGTGATTTTCGATGAGTTCTATGATCTGATGAACGAGTTCGCTGCTTTCCGGGACTGGTCGCGGGCATTCTACAAACCGTGTGCCATCCTGGCATGCACACAGCGATGCGCTCAAGTCGCGCTTTGCGTGGTGGAAGGCAACGCGAGGGCGCCGCGGCCAGGCGGAGCCGGCGGGTTGCGATCAGCTTCCGCCACCGGCTGAAACCGATCCGATGGGACCGGATTTTCGCGGTGAGTGAGACAATCCGACGCCTACCAGGCATGCGGCGCGCGCGACGCCGTAGACAAAACACAAAATCACGGCAGAGGGAAGCGACTTTACGGAATGGCGGTTAGTCAACGCCATGACGAAGGCGGCACCCAGCATACTGATCGCGAACAGACTCAACCACAGAGGGTTCATGAGGAACGCCGAGACCAACGCACCAGCACCAGCAAACAAAAAGAAGAGTGCTACCGCGATAGGCCGGACGTTATACAGGTGAGGGAAGTGTTCGAGGAAGACCCTGGCCGCCTCGCGACCGTGCCACAACTGGCGCTTGAAGAACTGGCCGAGCGATTGTTCGGTCCCCAGATGAAACAAAGCCATATCGGGGTACGCGATAACTTCGCCGCCGGTCTGGCGGACGCGCTCGCAAAGCTCGCAATCCTCGTCGGAGGCGAGCTCGGGGGAAAAACCGTTGAGTTTGCGAAACAACACGGCATGAATCCAAAGATTGCTGGACGGAACATAGCGGACGGGGCCGGCGGTGAGATACCTTCGCTCATACCAGGTTCGGGCCGACCAGTGGGCGCTGTCGGGAACGCGGTATTGCGCGCCGATGATGCGCGTGGGTGCGACGCGCGACAGCCCCAGCTTCACCCAGTCGTTCTGAACCAGGCAATCCGCATCGCTGAATACGAGCCATTCGCCGTGCGAGGCTGCCGCCGCACCGTTGCGAAGCTCAGCCACGGTTCGGGCCAGCGGCAGGCACACAACTGTGGCACCAAATTGTTCGGCGATCTCCCGGCTGCGGTCGGTGGAGCCGTGGTCCGCGATCACGATCTCCAACTCAACCTCAGGGGCGATTCGGGCGCTCTCGCGGATGGCATGCAATGTCCCGGCTAACACCGCTTCTTCATTTCGGCAGGGAATACATACGCTGAGATGACAGGCCACCGCGATCAGTTTAACACTGAGCGGAATACGCACCTGCGCCCAAAAGGCCGGATCGAGTCAAGCGGGGATTATGCCTAGAGGATGCGAATAGTGACACATGGTATGATGACGCCATATCAGTACGCTTGGCGGAATCAGGCTTCGGTACAGGCGGTGAGAAAGCCGGGGCAGCGCCTGTACAAGGGATGAGTTGACCGTCATGTTCGAATTCGAAGTCGATCACTCCCACCTTCGTTCGGACCACCTACCGGCCGAGATCATACAGCAATTCTCGGAGGGGCACGACCGGATTAGCCGGCTGGCGCTGCTGCCGTGGGAGGAGCATTGCACGGAATGTGCAATGCCCGAGTGTTATCAGACCTGCGATCTCTACGCTCCCCGCAAGGACGGCAAGTGCAGGCGATTCGTGGAGGGAATCGAGGTCTTGGCGGGGGTGCCGAATTGTCTCGGTTATGTGGTGCGCGTCTCCTTCAAACGGTGGGCGCAGCTGATGTGCTATGCGAACCTTCACCTGGTGGAGACTCCGCGAGCCCGCAAGGTGCTCAAGTATCACATCGCACTGAGTGAATTAGTGGCCAGCATCCCGGATGCCGCGCTGAACATTCGCGGGCGGCGGGGGATTTCTTCACGTCTCGCGAGGCGAGCCAAGATAGGGCTTTTCAACGGGGGACTGTTGGCGAGCTCGCATGAGCGGCCCGACCTGTTCGTTTGCGAGATCTACAACCCTTCTGAGATGAGCGTCAACCTCACGCTGGTTTTACGCTCGCAAGACGAGCCATTGCGCGGGCGGCCTTACCAGCGGCTGATCGTGGCCTCGCCGGGTTTCCAGAGAATTTGCGTTCCGTACGGTGACATCAGTCCGCATCTTCATCCGCAGAAAGATTTCACCATTGTATTGGGCCCGAACATTCTGACTCCCGAGCAGGAGGGGACGGAGCTGTACTTCGGGCTGCTCAGCTTCGTCAAAGCCGAGTGGGCGCCTGTGGCCGCGAAGAGAGCTGCGGCTGGAAACAGCGCGGGTAAGACCGTGAAAATCGCGGTGTGGGATCTGGATAACACGCTTTGGGACGGCATTCTGGTGGAAGATGGCCCGGACAAGGTGCGGCTGCGTCCAGACATGGCGGGGATCATTCGCGAACTGGACCGGCGTGGGATTGTGAATTCGGTGGTGAGCAAGAACGATTTTGATCCCGCGTGGCAGCGAATCAAGGATTTCGGTCTCGACGAGTACTTCGTGTTTCCGAAGATCAGCTGGGGCCCCAAAGGCGAGGCGGTCAGGGCGACGATCGAGGACTTCAACGTCGGTGCCGATACCGTAGTTGTCATCGACGATTCTCCTTTCGAACGCTTCGAGGTGCAGACGGCGAATCCCTCGGTGCGGGTGATGGATCCGGCGGAATGCGATGGCCTGCTCGACAAGCCCGAGTTCAGTCCTCCGGCGAGCGACGAGGCCCTGTTGCGGCGCCAATATTACCGGAACGAAGAGAGCCGGCAGCAGTTCCGGACGCGTGTGGCGGGAGGGGATTATCGTGATTTTTTGCGCCAGTGCGAAATCCGGATCTGTGTGGTTCGGGCTGACCCAAGCAATGTAGCGCGGGCGCATGAGCTCATACAGCGCACCAATCAGTTGAATTTCTCGGGAAACCGCTATAGCCGCGAGCAGGTTGAGCAACTGATATCCGATCCCACAAAACTGGCTCTGTGTATCTCCGCACGCGATCGTTTTGGGGATTACGGGATGGTGGGGTTCAGCGTGCTCGAAAAAGGAGTCGCGCCGCGCCTGGCCGATTTGATGTTGAGCTGCCGCGTACAGGCGAAACGGGTGGAACACGCGTTTCTTGTGCATCTGCTAAACCTCTGCCACGAAAGCGGCGCGCGGCACTTCGAGGCCCTCTACCGCAAAACGGAACGGAACAAGCAAGCCGGCCAAGTCTTCGACGATCTCGGCTTCTCCTGCAAGCCGCCAGAAGGGAACCTGTATCGCTTCGAGTACGATCTGAGCTTTCCGGTTGCCGAGGACGGCATCATTGCAATCGAAGCGCAGGATCAGGTGAATGTCAGCTAGGAGCGCGCTCCAAGACCTCAAAGGGCGGTTTTACCGGAGTTTTTACCGCAAAGAGCAGCGGCTGCGGCTGGATCGGGGCATCGTCTCGCTTACCTTTGATGATGTCCCGCACAGTGCATTGGAGAACGCATTCCCATTGCTCGAGCGCGCCGGCCAGAAGGTCACACTTTATGTCGCGGGGTCTGTTGCCCAACCGGATGCTGCGACAAACAATGAGAGATTCATTTCTCTGAACGAGGCGAAGAGGTTGCACCAGCTGGGGCATCAAATAGGCTGTCATACGTTCACCCACCGCAGACCACGCCCCGGTACAGATGAAGCGTACGTCAACGACGCAATCCGCAACCGCGATCTGTTGCAGAAGGAAATTGGCGGCGACGCCGGACGACACTTCTCTTATCCGTTTGGAGCACTAACGCTGGGAATCAAGCGGCGGTTGCGCTGGGAATACGATTCGCTCCGCAGCGCCCGCCGGGGCGTGAATGTTGGTTCTGTCGATCTCGCGCATATTCTGGCGGACCGTTTATACAGCCGCTCCCTTGATCGCGAGTACATCGTATCGCAGCTCACTACAGCTCAGGAACGGCGAGGCTGGGTGGTTTTCTATACGCATGGTGTGAGCAACCCGGCTCCGGATTACGGCCTGTCTGTTTCGGACTTCGAGTGGGTGTTATCCAGGCTGCAGGCATCCCGCTGCGACCTGCTCACGGTGGCGAAGGCGTGTGAGCGCATCCAGCAATAGTGCTTGGGGAGGAGGCAATCCGGTCTGGAGACAGACTCAGTGAGGGTCTTTAGGTAGCCACGCTCTGGACCTCAGATCCGATGTTGCCGTTCGAGTATTTAAGCGGTTTGATTGCAGCTTTCCGGCAGCACCGTCGCGCGCCGCTGCGGCAGCTGCCGTTACCTTTATGGAGCTAAATGGGCGAATACCTGAGAGAGCTATTCGGTGGTAGTAGGGCCGGGTTCCCGTACCTCAAAGACACGATAACCAGGCCCGCGATGGACAAGCTGAAACATGACCGGATACGCGCGTTCGATCCGCCGCCAACGCTCCTCTTCGGTGGGCAGAAAGTACTCATACGGCACCGGATCGTTGACAAAAAGGTAGAGGACCTTCTCGCGTTTCACGACCGTCACGATGAGGTTTGGGTCACTCGTGATCGGAAACTCCACTACTCTGCGACCGGTCAAACGATGGACAATGGCAAACTGATGAGCCATCACGGCGCCCTGCGGCGCGGTTCGAAGCCATGCCGAGAAATCGGCCGAGGCATAGTGCCGAAAGTGCGAAGGATTCTCAGCCAGATTGGTTCGCGCAGATTCAGCCTGCTGAACGATTCCGCCCAGAAGCAGCAGCCCGACAATTCCATAGTGGGCACGCCATGATCTGAAAGGGACGACTACTAGGTCAAATGCGCGTGTTGCGGCCCCTTGCCCGGCACGCTTTGCCAGGAACATTAACGCCGCAGACGCTGCACCGAGGAGAGGCCACAACAGCAGTGCCGCGTGCGCTTGCCGTCCCGGCAGCCGGCCGGTGACGCCGGTCCCACCCGCGAGGGCTATGCCCAACACTGAAACCGCGGCTAACGTTGAAGTCGGCCGCCTACGGAGTAAGTCTGTAACCTTGAGTACACCTCTCCAAACCAGAACGAATGCCAATGGGGCGACGGGCAGCATGAACCGCGGGCCCTCATCAAAGGGCCAAAGCAGATAGATCGCGAAGTAGGCAAGAAAATACCAGGCGGGCAGCGTCTTCTGGCGATTTAAGCCAGAAGAGACTAACCCCCACAACAGGAGCACGATAGTTACTACGGTGAGTGGTGAATACCAAGTCGGCATCACATAACTGGCCCGCGTAGCTAGGGCGGCAAGATAGGACGCCTGAACCAGGATGTTGGATCCCGCCCGAATTACTAAGTCGACGGCGGATGCTGTGCCCATCTCCGGCCGGTGAGGGTTCTTTGCCATGAACTGGCTCGCATAGCTCTCCATGTATTGACCTTGGTAGACACGGTGCTCGGCGTGCTTTGTCCAAACCGTCCACCAGCCGAAAACCAGGAAGCCCGCCAGGGAAGCCAGAACTGCAGCACGATAAAGGGCGGATCGGTCCGCACGACACAATTTCCCGGTAACCGCCCATGCAAACAGTGCGGCACTCAAGGCAACTCCAGCGGACCGAACGAGAACCGTCATCACTGTACACAAGCACACGGACGCGAGCAGAAGATAGCGGACGGAACGACGCTGTGAGGCGGGCTCTTCCAGGCCTTGTAAGGACCAGAAGGCCAGGCCCGACATAAGGAAAAAGGGGGCATCCGAAAGCACGGAACGCGTCACCATTTGAAACAGGGGCGCTGACGTAGCCACCAGCAGGCAGGCAGAACCCGCGGCGACGCGCCCGGCGTCCCGCCGCAGCACGAAGTACCAGACCATGAGTGCGAATGTGCTGAATACCGGCATCAAGCGGATGAAAAGGTTATAGCCTTCGCGACCGGTCAGAATGGAAACGCCGGCCAGCAGGAGCGGGAACCCCGGAGGGTAAACCGTGTGCGGTCTATAGTCGAACTCGTAACGACCTTTCTCGAGAATGTTGTGTGCAAGCACCATGTACACGGAGCTGTCGGACCCGAAACTCTCTACCGTCTGGACAGTAGCGACTTGAAAGGCACCCAGAACAAGGAGAAGCACAATAGGGGTAAGATCCGGTTTGGAGACGGATCTCTCACTAGAAGCCGAACGCGGGGCAGGCGCCTTCGCCACAGTCGGGGACATTTAATCAGCATACACCGCCGGATCGCGGACCTGGAGTTCGAGCCGACAGTATTGGACCGACTGATTAACTCACTTGGTCGCAACTGTGTGGAGCAGGTATCCGAAGGCCAGCAGGTTGCATTGTATCGAGTTGTTTGGAACTCGTGTAGAAGCGGCTCTTGTCTGCGGCCTGCCCGACCCTGTCAGACATTCAGCATCCTGAAACTCCCGCGCTGAGCCAGGCATGATCCTCAGCTTGGTTAATCTCCGCGATCCGGTTCGGCGTCATTTTCGCAAGCTCCGATGGAAGGCCGAGGCGGCCGCGCTTTGCCGTCTCTATCGGTCTTGAGTGACGGGATGGGCAACCCGGCTTCTACAGCGGACCCATGGCACCTGGCTTCCGCTTTGGTCAGGATCGCCAAGCAGCTCGGTGTAGCGATTGCATTTGCCGAAGGATGCTGCGATCCTCGACTATTCCAGCAGCAGTATACGTCGCTTCGATCAGGCCGGGCAAGCAATTCTGCTTATGACGCATCAATTGTTGCTGCTTACATGATACTTATCCACCATTCGTCTATTTATTAATCTGTCTCTAACTCAGGACATTAGGTGGCATGGGGCTGACAGGCCGTTGCACCCTCGATCTTGAACCGACGCAGCGAAGTCTGAAGTACAATCGCCGTCAGTATTGGGATGAAAGCGTCGAACTGACGAGGCTCTTGAAATTGGCCGAACAGTAACGTGGAACCCACTAATAGCGGGAAATACAGCGTCATCCGTCTCAGTCGTGCATCGCAGTCCCACAAGCCCATCAACGTGAGGGCAAACCAGGGAGTAAGGACCATGGTTGAGTAGCCGATTTCCTTCGGCATCACAAACGGCTTCGCCATGTTGGACCACAGGCGCCAGTCGACATGGTGGGCAAAAGGAATAGCCGCCTGCAACGCATATCGATCCACGATGTACATCAGAAGAGACAACGCCACAGGTGGAACCCATTTTCTTAGCGGAGCGTCGAAGTACGCCACGAAGGCTGCCACCAGTACCAAGAAGAGGATACCCTCATGATTGAGGGTCCCCAGCGCAACACAAGGAACCAGCCACCAGTATCGCCGTGCGTACAGCGCTAGTAGCCCCCAAGTTGTGAAGAACACGATGCCGATGTCATAAAAGTTGTGATAACTGAAACACATCGAGAGCAGAAATGCCCCGAAAACCTGCCCAAGCCAGGCGAACGTTTTCCCGATGTGCAACTCCGACCACTTCTCGAGCAAATACGCCATCAATACCACTGCCACCGCTTGGGACAGATAGAAGGCCCGCAAATCCGAAAGCGATGGCACAACCGCCTGGAAACCCAGGGCTACCCACACGAAGAGCAACCGGTGGCCGAAAATCGGAAGGGCGGAAGGATTGTGCATGACCACGCTGGGCGGGGACCAGGGACCGTCGAATGACATGCGGATCAAGAAGGCCATCAGTGCGCAGGAACATCCAACAGTCGTGGTCAGGCGGAAAACTGCGCCTCGAGCGTCCGTGCTCAGTCGCGTCCAGATTGCACAGCCCATCGCCAGCAGCCCCAGGATCAACAGTGCCGCTCCCACGCTTAACGCGTAGTATCGACGCAGCGTCACCGGATTGGAGGCCAGCGGCATCGCGGACGGCCATTGATCGATCCGCGCAAACGATACGATTAGTTCCTCGAACGGCAGTGCGCCGCGCCAGAACATGAAAAACCCGCCGCTCACAAGCAAGGCTGCCGCTGCCAGCAACCATTTCAGCCCGCTCCGAGCCTCAGCTCGGGCGGAATCCCGCGTCGAGTTCGGCATTTCCTCCCGCATATGCCGATCATGCACATTGGCTGTCACGTCAGGTTCACGGCTTGGAATCTTCATTGATCCACTGAACTAATCCATGGTACATCACAATCGGCCAAATCAAGGCGTACTTTCAAAAGCTGGGTGCGTGAGCAAACGCTCCACCGCGTGGCCGGCCTGTGGCGCACGAAGGGTTCGATAGGCGCTTTGCGCGATTGAACCGCATAGAACTATTCGGTGTGGCCACGGGGATTCGGGCAAAAAAAGGCAAGAGTAGCGTTGGATCGCTCGATGTGTGGTTCTGGTATACCAAGGCCGCTCGTTGCCTTCTATCGAGTTGTTTGGAACTCCTGCAGAAGCAGCTCTTGAGTCCGGCCTGCCCGACCCCCAGACATTCAGCGTCTTCAAGTAATGGACGCTGACCGGCTGAGCCAGGCATGATCGTCAGCCCGGTTAACCTCCGCGATCCGGTTCCGCGCCATTTTCGTACGCTCCGATGGAAGGCCGGGGCGGCCGCGTCTTGCCGTCTCTGTCGGTCTTGAGTGACGGGATGGGCAACCCGGCGCCTACTGCGGGGCTGTGGGCTTGCAGGTGGAAATCCGGTAGTACTTCATCCTTGAACATCGGACCGCTATTCACGTTTTGTGTGCACATAGCCGGCCCGTCACCCCCGCCCTGCCATAGATTGTTGGAGCAGGTGATCTGTGTTGCCGCGACGGACAGAGTCATCGTCGCAATATAGGCGTTTAGCTGGCTCTGGCCCCTCGCCGCGTCGGTCCAGTAATATGGAGGCGCATAAATGATGTTGTTTTTGATGTTCAGGGTAACACCGGGCTGGCCACCGCCCTTGAAAAAGGCGCCAGATGCCGTCGAGCCGCCGAAGATCTGGTCATTAAACAGCGCGCTGCAATCCACCATGGTGTTGTTGTAAACTTGTACGGTCCCTCGGGCCGCCGGCCTGCCATAGTCCTTCAAAGCTATGCAACTCTTGATCTGCCCCCCCCCCGCCTCGTCGTACGCTATCGCGACCGCTCCCTCGTGGTACAAGACGTTGTTATAGATTTTGACATACTCCGTCCCGGTTGGAAAATCAATTGTGCTCAGATTAATTCCATTGCCATGCTGGTCTTGAATCCAATTATCGTGGATGGAAAGGTTATAATACCCTCCGACTCGTCCAAGCTTATCGTAGTGGAACTGCACGCCGTTGTAAGTCTTATTTCCGTGGATATAGTTCCAGGCAACTTCGCAGTTGATGCACTCGAGGTAGATCGAATGCATCAGTTTTGATGGCCCCTTGCCTCCGTGACAGTTGGTCCCGACGTTGGTTATCTCATTACCGAGAACCGAAATCCCGTTTGGGAAATCAGTCGTGGACAACGTAGCTACTCCAATTGCATTGTACTGGCATGAGTCCGGTCCGGTAACATAATTACCGATGATTCGTCCTGGTTTAACCAAGGTAATAACATTGCCGTCGATCGTATCTTTCGGAACCGTTGTACCGGGACTACCTACGACATGGAGTCCGGCGATTACATAGCCGGTCCCGGACCAGGGAGGTCCCTTATCCCGTATGGTGAGCCGTGTGGGTTCGGCCCCGGCGTTGCTGCCGTCAATGATGGCGGCTTCTCCTGGATAACCCACAATAGCTGCCCATTTGACGGATGCTGAGAAACCTATGGTTAGGAC
>JASHOO010000134.1 GCA_030041035.1 Bryobacteraceae bacterium
TGCGACTGGTCGTCACCCTCCTGTTTCAGGATATCGATCGAACAGGAAACCTCATCCTCACCCGCCAGGGCATCGATGTACTGCTCCAGCTGGTAATAGTCGGGCATGGAATGATCGACGCGGTCGAGAAATGCCGAGCTGTTGCCTTCGCTCAGCGCCGCTGCCAGTGCCTCCAGGAAATCGAGAATTTCCTGGCGCCGGTCGGCCAGGAGCGGAGCCGCGAGCGTCATCAAAAACGTGCGTCGCGCCCAATCATGTGCGGTAACTGGCATTGATCCGGATGTATCCTTCGGTGAAATCGCAAGTCCAGAAACGCGCCTGGCCCTTGCCCTTGCCGCGGATCTGAAATTCGATCGTACATTCGGGCAGGTCCAGCTTCTTTTTGAGCTCGTCTTCGGAAAATGGGGCTGCCAGGCCGCCGCGGCACACCAGCACGCTTTGCATCCGCACATCCACTTTCGCCGGATCGAAGGTCACTCCGGCGTTTCCCGCCGCTGAAAGAATCCGGCCCCAGTTGGGGTCGCTGCCGGCCACGGCGGTCTTGACAAGCGGTGAATTGGCGATGGCGCGGGCGATGGCCGCGGCGGCGTCACTGTTGGATGCGCCGGTCACCTCGATCGTCACCAGCTTTTTCGCGCCCTCGCCGTCGCGGGCAATCATGCGGGCCAGCGCTTCCATTACTTCGGCGACCCCGTTTTCGAATGCGGCCAGCTCCTTAGGATCGGGACGAACTCCCGAGCAGCCGTTGGCCACGAGAATCATGGTGTCGTTGGTCGAAGTGTCCCCGTCCACCGAGATGCGGTTATAGCTGCGCTCAATTGTGCGCTTCAGGATCGGGCGCAGCTTGGCGGCGGGGACATGGGCGTCGGTCAGCACAAAACCCAGTGTGGTCGCCATGCGCGGTTGAATCATTCCGGAGCCCTTGGTCATGCCGGCGATGCGCACGACACCCCGGCGCAGCTTCACTTCGGCGAAGGCTTCCTTCGGGACGAGGTCGGTGGTCATGATGGCGCGGGCGACGTAGCTGAAGCGGTTTTCCGCTAATCCCGCGACAAGCTGCGGCAGCGCGCGCTCGATCAATCCAAAATCCAGCTCGACTCCGATCACGCCCGTGGATGCCGCAAGCACCTGCGCCGGCGGCAGCTTCAACCGTTTTGCAATCTCACGGCAGGAGGCCAGGGCGACTCGATCGCCGGTGCGCGTGGCACAATTGGCGTTGCCGGCGTTCACCAGAATGGCGCCCACAGTGCCGCGCGATGCCCGCAGGTGCCGGCGGCAGAGCTTTACCGGAGCGGCTTGCACGCGGTTCTCGGTGAAAACCCCGGCCGCGGCGGCGGGAACGCCGGAAACAATCAGCGCCAGGTCGTCGCGCGGTTGCGCGCGGATCCCGGCGTACATGGCGGAATAGCGATAACCAAGCGGCAGATTCACTTCGACTGTTCTCCCAGACTGTCATTTTCGCTGAGGCGCTGCCCGTTGGCGAAGGCGTCGCCACCCATGCGCTTGCGGCTTTACAGACGGTGGCGCGTTCATCCAAGACACAACCGCCAGTACGGTTCCCGAACCCGGCAGCATCGTTTTTCTCGCGACAGCACTGGCCGGATTAGGGTTTTCAGTTCTTAGGCGCAAGAAACAGCCCACCGCGTAAGACCCGCTGTCTCCCGAGGGGCCGAGCACGCTCGGCCCATCCTTTCCCTATAACACTGACGTCTCTTCCAGCAGCCGCCCCTCAGCAAAACGTTCGTAGCCGAGCAGCCGCGTGTCCAACAGATCGCTAACACCCTTCAGCACCAGGTCCGAAACGATTTTCCCCGTGGCTGGCGAATGCATCACTCCGTGTCCGCTGAATCCGTTCGCCAGATACAATCCCGGGATGCCGGGAACCGCGCCCAGAATCGGGTGATGATCCGGCGTCATCTCATAAAGGCCTGCCCACGCTCGTTTCGGATTCACTTCCGCCTCTTCCAGGCACGGCAATCGGCTCACCCCACGCGTGAGAATCTTTTCCACGAACGCCGGATCGAAATCGGTCTTGAAGCCCGGAGTCTCGTCCGGATCATTCCACGCCATCAGAAGTCCGAGACCCTCCGGCCGGAAATGGAACCCGGTCGCCATGTCGACGGTCATGGGCGCGCTGTGCGCGATCTTGTCGAACGGCTCGGTCGGAACCAGCATCCGCCGCAAGGGTTCAACGGGTAGCTCCAGTCCGGCGAGTTTTGCCACGAGCCCCGCCCAGGCTCCCGCCGCGTTGATGACCGTCCGCGTCGCCATACGATCGGAAGATGCCCGCACCCCGCAGATCCCAGCGGCATCCCGCTCGATCGCCGTGACCTCGGCGTTACGCACGAGGCGCGCTCCTCCGTCGATCGCGCGCAGCATGAAGCCCGTCATCACGCTGTGCGGATCAACGAAACCGTCGGTGGAGCAGAAGCTGCCGCCCAGGATATCGTCCGTCCGCAGTTGCGGAACCATCCGCGCCACGTCTTCAGCTTTGACCAACTCCACGGTTTTGAGACCCAACGAGGTTTGCAGTTGGTAGTTCGACCGCAGATACCGGAGATGCCGCTCCTCGGTCGCCACGAAAAGGTAGCCTTGGCCGCGGTAGCCGGAAGGGTGCCCCATTCTTTGTTCAAACTCTCGGAAGAACGGTATCGCGTAGAGAGACATCCGGATGCTCGCCGCCGTAGAGAACTGGGCGCGTACGCCACCCATGCTCTTCCCGGTGGAGCCTTTGCCCTGCTGGCTTTCACGCTCGAGTACCACGACGTTCTGACAACCCGCTTGGGTCAGATGATACGCGATGCTCGATCCGACGATGCCCGCGCCAATGATGACGACGTCGGGCGATGGCATTTACTTGCCGGGGAAGGGGAGCCAGCCGCGGGAAACGATATCGGTGAGGGTCAGCCACAGCAGCAGCGCCAGCCAGGCTACACCCGACACGACCACTAACTTGGTGAGTTTGGTCTGCCAATACACATGCATGAAGAACAATACGACCAGGCTGGCCTTAATGGTAGCGATAACTAACGCGACCACAACATTTAGCTTGCCGAGATCGAAGTAGGCCGCCCAGCTCGTGGTCAGAGTCAGGATCAACAGAATCACGAAAACGTGGGCGTATTGTTTCTTGGTGACAATGTGCTCAGACATTTTTTATCCTGCGTGCACGTGGCGTGCGACCAAGTAATACAAGGGGAAAAGATAAATCCATACTAAGTCGACAAAATGCCAGTAGAGGCCGGAGACCTCGACCGGTGTATGATATTGGGGCGAAAAAACGCCGCGCGCCGCGCGAATCAATAACACGGTGAGAATACCGATTCCCACGGTTACGTGCGAAGCGTGCAGCCCCGTCATCGAAAAGTACATGCAATAGAACAGTTGCACATGCCGGAAGTCACCTTCATGGAAAGTAAAGTTAAAGCCCGGCATCATGCCTTCGGTGTATAGGTTGTGCCACTCGGACATTTCAATAACCAGAAAAGTCGCGGCAAATAGAATGGTCAAAACCAGATAGGTGATTAGCGCGTTCTTCCTACCGCTAGCCGCGCTATTTACCGAGCAGGCCATGAAATAACTGCTGCAAATCAGTACCGCCGTGCTGACGCCGCCCCATATCACGCTTAGGTGATTGCTCGCGGCGCCGAAGGCTGCCGGATACAGGGACCTATATACGGTATAGCAGCAGAACATGCCACCAAAGAACAGGACCTCGGTAGCCAGAAACAGCCACATACCGAAGGTGGAGGCGTCCTTCTGCTGGTCAACGTCGTCGAACTGATGGCGGAGCGCCAGGGTATGGTTAGCCAACCGTCATTTCCTCCAGAATCGAATAGTCATAGGCTTCCTGAGTGACGACCGGCGTGATTTCGAAATTCTCGGGCGGCGGCGGTGAGCTGGTTTGCCACTCCAGGCCAGTCGCGCCCCAGGGGTTGTCCGGGGCGGGCTGGCCGTACCGCATGGCCCAGATAAAGTAAATCGCCGGAATGAGATAGCCGACCGCGAGAACCGAGGCGCCTGCCGTCGAAAGCACATGATAAACCTGGAATTCCGGCGGGTAGGCGTGATAGCGCCGCGGCATCCCTAAGTAGCCCATGATGAATTGCGGGAAGAAGGTGAGGTTAAAACCAAGAAAAACAACGAGCGCCGATAACTTAGCCCAGCCTTCGTGATACATGCGGCCGGTAATCTTTGGCCACCAATAATGTAGCCCGCCTAAGTAGGCCATCATCGTTCCGCCCACCATGATGTAGTGGAAGTGAGCGACTACGAAGTAAGTGTCGGTGACATGCACGTCAAATCCAAGTGTGGCCAGAAAAGTACCGGTCAAACCGCCGATAGTGAATAAGCCGATGAAACCAAAGGCGTAGAGCATCGGCGTATCGTAGGAGATCGAGCCTTTATATAAAGTGGCGGTCCAGTTAAATACTTTGATGGCAGAAGGCACGGCGACCATAAAGCTCAGAAATGAAAAGATCAAACTGGCGTAGACCGATTGGCTGCTGACAAACATGTGGTGTCCCCAGACCAGAAACCCAAGTACGGCGATCGCCACACTGGAGAAAGCCACGAACTTATAGCCGAATACCCGTTTGCGGGAGTAGACCGAAACCAGCTCGCTGATTACGCCCATGCCGGGCAGCACCATGATGTAGACGGCGGGGTGCGAATAGAACCAGAACAGGTGCTGGAACAGCACAGGGTCTCCGCCCAGAGCCGGGTCAAAGATTCCGATGTGAAAGCCGCGTTCGACGGCGACCAGCAGTAAGGTCACGGCGATCACGGGGGTACCCAATACCTGAATGACGCTGGTGGCGTACATGGACCAGATGAATAGCGGTAGGCGGAACCAGGTGAGGCCGGGCGCGCGCATGCGGTGGATGGTCACGATGAAATTGAGACCGGTAAGGATGGAGGAGAATCCGGCGATGAAGATGCCCACGGCGGTGAGGATGACATAGGTATTGGCGTAGGAGGTGCTGAAGGGAACGTAGAAAGTCCAGCCGGTGTCGACGCCGCCCCTGAGCATGGCGTATAGAATCAATGCCCCGCCGGCCATGAAGATATACCAGCTCAGCAAGTTGATCTTGGGGAAGGCCAGGTCTTTGCACCCGATCATCATGGGCACGAGGAAGTTACCGAGGGTCGCGGGGATGGACGGGATCATGAAAAGGAAGATCATGATGATGCCGTGCAAGGAAAAGAGCTTGTTATAAGTCTGAGAGGAAACGAGGTCGCCGGGCGGAGTGAGCAGTTCGAGGCGGATGATGGTCGCGAAGATGCCGCCGAGGAAGAAGAAGAAACTGATGGCGCCGAGATAGAGCAGGGCGATGCGTTTGTGGTCCTGAGTCAGAAGCCAGCTCTTGATGCCGTATTCGTGGGTCAGGTAATTTTCGCGAGGGGGTGCAATGGCTGTAATCATACGAGTTATTTCTGTTGTTGCTGTGATCCAGGGCTCGCCGGCGGCGGGTTCAACAGGTTTCCGCCCGCTGTTCCGCGAGTCTGCAAGCCCGGGGGTATGGCGCCGGGGGCAGCTACAGTTTGAGGGTGCTTGCCCAGGGACTTGATGTACTCGATGAGCTGGAGCAGCTCCTCTTCGGTCACCAAACCCTGGAAGGAGGGCATGATGTTTTGATAGCCGGCGACGATTTTGGCACCGGGATCGAGGATCGACTCGCGGATGTAGGCTTCGTCGGCCTTAACGGTCTGATTGGTGGTCAACAGCACCGGCTGGCCGAACAATCCCTCCAGATTGGGGCAGCGGCCGGGTTTGTCGGTGCGGTGGCAATTGGCGCAGGCCAGGTATTGGAACAGCTTCTCACCGCTGGCAGCCAGTGACTCGCCGCCGGTGCCGCCGGCCAGCCAGGTTTCATAGTCGGAAGGCTCCATGACATAGATCCATCCGATCATGCCGGAATGAAGCGTGCCACAGTACTCGGCGCAAAACAGGTGATACTGTCCGGGCTTGGTGGGGTTGAACCATGCGGTGGTATACCTGCCGGGCAGCACATCGAATTTGACCCGGAAGGCGGGCATGTAGAAGCTGTGGATGACATCTTCCGAAGTCATGGTCAGGCGGATAGGGCGGCCCAAGGGCACGTGGAGCTCGTTGATTTCGCGATGACCCTCGAGATGCTGCGTTTTCCACATCCACTGCTTGGCGACGACGTAGACGTTCATGGCGTCGTCGGGCGGGCGGGACATTTCGAAAAAGACGCTCGCGCCCCAGACGAACATGACCATCATGAGCAGGAAAGGGACAACGCTCCAGACGATCTCGAGAGTCATACCGCCATGAACTTCGACCGGGCGCTCATACTCCGAGCGGCGCCGGTATTTGATGGCGAAGTAAAAGATGAGAGCGAAGATCAGAACGGTAAAAAACGTCGCGACAATCAACAGGTACACGGTCAGATGATCCAGGTGAGCGGCGGTGGTCGACGCCTCAGGAGGAAGCAGCTGGAAACTGGGATTCATGAATCAGCGCACCCTCGCGGCGCGGCCCGGGACGGCGTGCCGGGGGCCGCCCACATCCGCGCGCCAAAGCCAAATCAGCAGAGGCAGCAGAATCAGCAGCGTCGTCACTCCCGCGAGGCGCACCATGTTCATGACGATGGCGGTGTACTTGCCGGTATTGGGATCGTAGTGATAACAATACAGCAGGATCTCATCCACCGGCGAACCGATCTTATTCTCCGAAGCTTCGACGAGCCCCAGGCGCAGGTCGCGCGGCGCATATTCGATTCCATAAAAATAATGCGAAAGGCGGCCGGAGGGCGTGGCGACCATGATGGCGCTGGCGTGAGCGTACTGCCCGGTTTTGGGATCGTAGGCGTAGCGAAAACCAACGGTTTGGGCGAGCGCCTTGATCTGGGGTTCGGCGCCGGTGAGGAAGTGCCAGCCGTCCGAGCCTTTGGCGTAGCGACGCAGGTACTCGGCTTTCTTCCGGACGGCCAACTGCGGGGTTTCAGTGGGATCGATACTGACCACGACGACTTCAAAATCGCGTCCCGATTCGAGGGTCATACCGCGCAGGCTCGTGACCAGTCCGTTCAAGACCTGGGTACAGAGCATGGGGCACTGGTAGTAGACGAGCGCAAGCACGACCGGCCGGGAAGTGAAATAAGTACTCAGGGGTAGCTCATTTCCGGCCTCGTCACGAAACGTGAGGCTGAGCGGGATCTGCGCGTTGAGTTTCTGGTCGAGGCCGATGTTGCGCAGAACGGGCGGCAACACGGAGGCTGCGAGGGAATTCTCGCGCTGCCGATACGATTGTGCCGGCGCCAAAGCGGCGGTCATGATGGCTACGATTATGGCTTTCGAAACTTGCATTTGGTTCTCTACTGCACTCCTTGAGGGGAAGGCGACGCGTGCATCGCCCCTACGGAAGTTTTCGCGGCACGCGGGGGATGCGGTGCGGCTGCCGGCGGTTTCGGTTCCACGGCTTTGAATTTCGGCAGGCCCGTGCGGGCGACGAAGTTCAGGGCTTGATCGATGGGAACGTGAACGACGCCGTGGTCAGGGTCGATCCAGCCATAGTGGTTCAGGAATGTGTCTTCGTCCTCGCGCATTTTCATCAGGTCGAGCCGCGGGTTGAGATCGAGAGGGGCGTTGCCCTGGAGGCGAGGCTCGGGCGGCAGCCTGGGCGCCGTGCGGACGATGGCCGAAACATGCGGGCTCAAGTTTGTTTCGTGTTCGGAGAAGGCGTTGAACAGCCACCACAGCAGCAGTTGAGAGACTACGATGATGAAGGCGAGGCCGATGCCGAAGCGCGTAATGACGTGCGAATCAGCGTCAGTATGTTCGTGCGCAACGGTGGGGTTGTTCTCGGGCTCAGTGTGCTGGTTCACCGGCGCCTCCTTGCGCAATAGCAGCGGCGAGATTCGGGTCGCGGACCGGGAGTAGGGGCCATTTTCTCAGGTAGAACAGAAACATAGCCAGCCACAGACCTCCGATTCCGATGGGGGCGAGGATATCCATCCAATGGAGATGAAATCCGCTCCTGGAGGCGTCCGGCGACACCATCCAGAACAGGTCGACGAAGCGCATGAAAATGATGAGGGCGGCGATGCGCACGAGTGTGCGGCCGGCGCGTTTCAAGGTACGCGAAAGCAGCAATGCAAAGGGGAGCGCAAAGTGGAACGCGACGAGGGCCAAGCCGATCCACTGCCAACCGCCTTTCATGCGCTGGAGGTACCAGGGGATCTCATTGGTCAGATTGCCGGCCCAGACGATGAGTAACTGCGAATACGAAAAGTAAGCCCACAGCATGGTGAAGGTGAGGAGCAGCTTGCCGAGGTCGTGAAAATGGGTCGGGCCGATGACGCCCTGGAGCGGGCCGCCCTCCGCTGAAAGGATGGCGAGCAGAGCGACGCAGAAGGCGAGCGCCGAGAGTCCTTGTCCGGCCAGGAACAGCAAACCATAGATGGTGGAATACCAATGGGGGTTCAGCGACATGACCCAGTCGACTGCGGCGAAGCTGATGCTGAAGCCGTAAAACATGAGTCCCGGGCCGCTCAGCAATTGCAGACGGCGCGCCTTAAGGTCGCGGCCTTCGCTATCCTGCTCACGCGACCACTTGTTCAGAAGGTGCGCGAACAGGTACCAGCCGGCAAAGTAGAAAAGGGCACGGATCCACCAGAAAGTGAAG
>JASHOO010000135.1 GCA_030041035.1 Bryobacteraceae bacterium
GTGGAGGCCCTGCCCCGAGGGCAATGTGACGTGGTGCAGACGCTCGAGGAAGCGGCCGCCATTGTTCGCGAAATCAACAGCCCCGGCGTGCGCACCATGTTCGACACGCACAACGCCATCGATGAGCACACGCCGCACGCAGTTTTGCTCGAGCGGCATTATGGACTGATCCGCCACGTGCACGTCAACGAGCTCGACGGGCGGCATTGCGGCGCCGGCTCCTACGACTTCAAGCCCATCTTGAGCGTGCTGCGCAAGCACAAATACGCAGGTTGGGTTTCGCTCGAAGCGTTCGACTTCACGCCCGGAGCGGAAAACTTAGCGAACGATTCCCTGCGCTACCTGGAATCGGAGATCGCCAGGTTACCGGTATGAGCAAATACGTAGTCACCGGGGGCGCCGGGTTTATCGGCTCAGCCCTCGTGCGCGGCCTGCTACGCGAGGGCGCTTCCAAGGTTGTGGTTATTGATAATCTGCTGACCGGGCACGCCGAGAATCTGGACGAAGTGCGGCCTTCGATTGAGCTGCATCAGATCGACATCCGTGACTATGACGCCATCGCACCCATCCTGCGGGGCGCCGATGTGGTTTTTCATGAGGCTGCGATTCCGTCTGTGCCGCGATCCATTCAAGACCCGGTTCCATCCCACCAGGTCAACATTGACGGTACCTTTCAGGTGCTTCGCGCGGCCGCCGCGGGGAAAGTTGGGCGCGTGGTTTATGCGGCTTCTTCATCGGCGTACGGAGACACCGCCGTGTTGCCCAAGGTCGAAACCATGAGCCCCCGGCCCAAGTCGCCCTATGCCTTGCAGAAACTGGCCGGCGAATACTACTGCAACATCTTTGCACAATGCTTCGGCCTCGAGACGGTCGCGCTGCGCTATTTCAACGTGTTCGGCCCGCGGCAGGATCCGTCCAGTCAATATTCCGGCGTGCTGTCTTTGTTCATGCGGGCGATTTTGGAGCGCCGGTCACCGACCATTTACGGCGATGGCGAGCAATCGCGCGACTTCACTTACGTGGATGACGTCGTAGCCCTCAACCTGAAAGCCGCGCGCGCCGGCGGAGTCTCCGGCCGGATGTTCAACGGCGGCAACGGCGGCCGGATCACATTGAATCGTGCCTGGGCACTGTTGCAGCAGTTCGAAGGTGTCGAGCTTCCCGCGGTCTATGGGCCGCCGCGCCCCGGCGATGTCCGCGATTCCCAAGCCGATACCAGCGCGGCGTGCACTGAGCTCGGCCATCGACCCCAATTCACATTCGAACAAGGCTTGCGCCTCACGCTCGAATGGTTCCGCGCGCATCCCCGGAAGTGAACCGCCCGCTCCAAGAGGGGATCAATCTTTTCAATCGCTGCGCTTTCTTCGAATGCCACGAAGTATTGGAGGAAATCTGGACTCCGGAGCGCGGCCGGCGGCGCCTGTTTCTGCAAAGCCTCATCCACATCGCCGTGGCTTTCTATCATGTCCAGCGCGGAAATCGGCTCGGAGCAGAACGCCAGTTGCGAAAAGGGCTAACGAAGCTGACAGGGTACTTGCCCGCATTCGAGGACGTGGATACGGAGGTGCTGTATGAGCAGGCAATGGAATCACTCGCACGGATTCAGAGCGGGGAGAAGCTTGCGGAGTTTCCCAAAATCAGGCTGACCCGGCGTGCTTCACAATAGCCGCCACTAATCCGTCGGTTGAATAGGGACTAGCCTCAACCGTCACGGCAACTCCCAGCTTCTTCGCGGTCGCCGTGGTGACCGGGCCGATGGACGCGACCTTTACGCCTTCAAGGGCCTTTATTCCGGCCGTCCGCACGAAATTTTGCACAGTGGACGAGCTGGTGAAGGTGATCCAATCCGGCCGGCGTGAGCCGCCGAAAATCTCGGCGGCGTGCCGCGCGGCGGATTCCGGCACGATGGTTCGATAGGCTTCGACGACATCTACGCACGCGCCGCGTTCGCGCAAAGCCCGCGGCAGCAGGTCCCGGGCGACGGCGGCACGCGGCAATAGCACGCGCTTTCCGGTTAAATCGAACTTGGAGAGCGCCTCGACCAGACTTTCCGCGACATACTCTTCGCCCATCAGATCGACTTTCAAGTGCAGCGCCTCAAGCGCCTGCTTGGTCGCGTCACCGATGGCGCAAATGCGTGCCCGAAGCGCACGCAGGTCCTGCCGCGAATGATCCAGGCGCTCGAGAAAAAACCGCACGCCATTAACGCTGGTGAAAATCAGCCAGTCGTACCTGGGCAACTCGGCGATGGCGCGATCGAGCGGCGCATAGTCGGATGCCGCGACGATCTCGATGGTCGCCATCTCCACCACGTCCGCTCCCAGCGAACGGAGTTTCGCGCCCAGCACGTCCGCCTGCTCGCGCGCGCGGGTC
This sequence comes from Bryobacteraceae bacterium, assembly GCA_030041035.1. Taxonomy (GTDB): domain Bacteria; phylum Acidobacteriota; class Terriglobia; order Bryobacterales; family Bryobacteraceae; genus QHXW01. The sequence goes on from JASHOO010000135.1 coordinate 2,374, forward strand.
ACTACGATGCGCTGGCCAAATAGAGGCAGACGCTCGAACCAATTCAGCTTCTCGCGCAACCGCACTACTTCGCCGACGATGACGGTCGCCGGCGGTTTCAACCCGTATTCCTGAATCTGGCGCGGCAGCGTGGCCAGCGTGCCCGCGACGGTTTCCTGGTCAGGCCGCGTCCCCCAGCGCACGGCGATGGCCGGCGTTTCGGGCGATCGCCCGCGTGAAATGATTTCGCGCGCGATCTGCTCAAACGTGGTCAGCCCCATGAAAATCACGAGCGTCTCGGCGTGGCCGACCTTGTCCCAGTCGATATTTGCGACTTCGTGACCCGTCACGAATGTCACCACCGAGGTGTGCACGCGATGCGTCAGCGGTATGCCGCTATACGCCGCAATGCCCAGCGGCGACGTGACTCCCGGCACCACCTCAAACGGAATTCCCGCGTCCGCCAGGGCTTCCGCCTCTTCCCCGCCGCGGCCAAAAACAAACGGATCCCCGCCCTTCAGCCGCACCACGCTCAAACCACGCTGCGCGCGCTCGATCATCATCCGGCAGATTTCATCCTGGGAGAAGGCGTGTTCGGATTTCTTTTTGCCGACGTAAATCAGCTCGGCATGGGCAGGCGCGAGTCGCAGCAGGGCTTCGTTGGCGAGATGATCGTGCAATACCGCATCGGCGTGCGCCAGAACGTCGCGCCCTTTGCAGGTGATCAGCTCCGGATCGCCCGGCCCCGCTCCCACAATATACACGGGCCTCATACGGCTGCGTCCCGCCCCGGAGCGCCGTAGACCTGTTCGAGAATCTCGCCTGCGCCCGCTTTCAGCAACGCCCGGCCCACGTGCCTGCCGATCGTCTCCGCGTCACCCACTGCGCCCTCGGCATTGTTTCGCACCGCTCGCGTTCCGTCCGGCGCGATGACGACGCCAATCAATCGCAGAGCATCGCCATCGATAACTGCATGGGCGCCGATGGGCACCTGGCAACCTCCGCCCAAAGCCGCCAGCACCGCACGTTCCGCCGTAACCGCGGCCCGCGTCGCGGCGTGATCCAACGCTGCGCAGACATCGCGCGCCTTTCCGTCCACACGCGTCTCGACGGCCAAAGCTCCCTGCCCCACCGCCGGGCACATGACCTCCGGCGCAAGGATCTCCGCGATGCGATGCGCCCAGCCCAGCCGCTTCATGCCAGCCGCCGCGAGCACGATGGCGGCATACTGTCCCTCATCCAGTTTGCGCACGCGCGTGTCGAGATTTCCGCGCACCGATTCGATTACCAGATCGGGCCGCGTCACCCGAAGCTGCGCGGCGCGCCGCAGCGAGCTCGTCCCGATCTTCGCTCCGTCGGTCAGGTCCTGCAAACGTGCGCCCACTATGGCGTCGCGTGGATCTTCACGCTCGGGAACCGCCGCGAGTGCCAACCCGGCTGGAACCTCCGTCGGCAGATCTTTCAGGCTGTGGATGGCGAGATCGATGCGCCCGTCCAGCAGCGCTTCCTCGATCTCTTTGGTGAACAGCCCCTTGGTTCCGACCTTCGCCAGCGGCACATCGGTGATCTTGTCGCCCGTGGTCTTGATGATCTCGATGCGCGTCTCGTGGCCGCCCTCCGCAAGCCGGGCCGCAATCCACCTGGCTTGCCACAGCGCCAGTTGTGACCCGCGCGAGCCGATGACCAGCATCAGTCTTTGAGATGGAAAACCTGGCGGATGGCGTCGATGACGTGCACCCCATCGGGCCGCCCGGCCTGGCGCCGCAGTTCGGAAATAGGACCGTGCGCGATCTTGTTGACGATCCCGCGCGTGAGGGATTCGAGCGCCTCTTCCTGTTCTGGGGTGAGCGGCCCCAGTTTCCGCCGCACGCGCTCGATTTCCCCCGTGCGAATCTGTTCGAGTTGACCCTGCAGGCTGACGATGGTGGGCGCGATCTCCTGCACCTTCAGGCGCGCCATCATGCGATCTACTTCCTGCACCACCAGCTCTTCGGCCCGCTCGGCTTCTTTGATGCGCTCCCGCAGGTTGGCGTTGACCACTTCCTGAAGGTCGTCGATATCGTACAGGAAGATGTTGTCGATCTCGTTGACCGATGGTTCAATGTTCCGAGGCACCGCGATATCGATGAGGAACATCGGCTTGTTGCGGCGGGCCGCGATGACTCGCTGCATCTCGTCTCTGGTGAGAACAAAGTGCGGAGCGCCGCTCGATGTGATGACGATATCGACCTCGGGCAGCATGGCCGGGAAGCGCGTGTACTCAACGGGCGTACCCTGAAAAACTGCCGCCAGTTCCTGGGCGCGCTCGTAAGTCCGGTTGGTGACGAAGATGTGCGACGCCCCCGAACGCCGCAGATGGCGCGCCG
>JASHOO010000136.1 GCA_030041035.1 Bryobacteraceae bacterium
AATGAAATGGCCATAGGAAATCCTGATCCTACCACCCGCAGGACTTTCCTCACAGCACTGAGCGCGGCGTCCTACGCGCGTGTATTGGGAGCGAACGACCGCGTGCAGGTCGGTTTTATCGGGTACGGCTTGATCGGCAGCCAGCACGTGCGCGATTTCCGGAATCAGACGGACGCCGATCTGGCGGCTATGTCCGACGTTTACCAGCCGCGGTTGGAGCAGGGCGTGGCCGCATGCGGGGGAAACGCAAAAGGCTATCGTGATTTTCGAAAGCTGATCGAGGACAAAGACATTCAGGCGGTGGTTGTCTCCACGCCGGACCACTGGCATGCCCTGATGACCATCATGGCCTGCGCCGCAGGTAAGGACGTGTATGTCGAAAAACCGCTCAGCCTCTTCGTGCGCGAAGGCAGGTGGATGGTGGAGGCAGCGCGGCGATACCAGCGCGTGGTGCAAGTAGGGACGCAGCAGCGGTCGGGCAAGCATTACCAGAAGGCCGCGGAGATGCTGCGCGCGGGGTACATCGGCAAGATGATGAGCGCGCGCATGGGAGCGTTCCGGAATGTGATGCCGGGCTTCGGGACACCTCCGGACAGCGCGCCGCCGAGCGATCTGGATTATGACATGTGGCTGGGGCCGGCGCCGAAGCGGCCGTATAACCCGCGGCGGTCGCTGTATCATTTCCGCTGGTTCTGGGATTACTCGGGCGGCCAGATGACCAACCTGGGCGCGCACGAGATCGACATCGTGCAATGGGCAATGCAAGTGAAGGGGCCGACCGCGGCCACATCAAGCGGCGGGCGTTTTGCACTGGAGGACAATGGCGAAACGCCGGACACGCAGGACGCGCTGTTCGAATACCCGGGATTTACGGCGGTGTTCTCGATGCGCGAGGCCAGCGCGGGGCAGCGGGGCGAAGGCAAGCTGGAGTTCTTCGGCACCAAAGGGAGTCTGCGGATCGATCGCAGCGGATTTGAGATTTTGCCGGACATGAAGATCGATCCGTTCAACGCGATTCCCCAGTTTTCGGGGCAACCCGTGGGCGGACCGAAGCGATCCAGCGTGACGCCCACACCCTGGATCGAGCCGTACAAGATGGCGGGATCGTCGGCGGAGCAACTCAACCTGCACGTACGGAATTTTCTGGATTGCGTAAAGTCGCGCGAGCGGCCCATTGCGGATATCGAGCAGGGGCACGAGGTCACGACCACCTGCCATCTCGCGAACATTTCTCTGCGCACGGGACGGAAGATCCGGTGGAACCCGGAGACCGAGGAAATTGCCGGCGACGCGGACGCAGCGAAATGGCTGGAGAGGCCGTACCGCAAGCCGTGGGACGAAGTGCTGCGGAGTTATCACCTATGACGCGAAGACAATTGCTAATAGGCGCTGCGGCCGCGGCCACACCCGCGTTCGGGGTTCCGCGAACGGGCATGGGGATCGCGACCACGTCATTCATGGCGGCGCGCCGGCCGCGCGATACGTACGAGTTTCTCGAGTACTGCCATTCGCTGGGGGCGGGTGGGATTCAGGCGCCGCTCAGCTCGCTCGAACCGGCCTATCTGAAGAACCTGCGAGCTCGAGCCGAGGAACTGGGCATGTACGTGGAAGTGATGGCGGGGCTGCCGAAGACCGGCGAGACCGAGGGGTTCGAGCGCACGGTGGCGGCGGCCGGGGCACTGGGGGCGTTGTGTATTCGGACGGCTGCCCTGAGCGGGCGACGATACGAGACATTCTCAAAGCTGAGTGACTGGCGGGAATTCGTGCAGCAGAGCCTGGCGGCGATCGACCGCGCGCTGCCGATCGCGGCGAGGGCGCAAATGCCGCTGGCGATAGAGAATCACAAAGACTGGACTGCGGAGGAACTGGCATCGCTGGTGAAGCAGCGATCGAGCGAATACCTGGGGGTTTGTTTGGACACGGGGAACAATATCGCGCTACTGGATAGCCCGGCCAGTGTGATCGAGACGCTCGCGCCCTACGCGCTATGCACGCACTTCAAGGACATGGCGGTGGAATCGTGCGCTGACGGCTTTCTGCTGTCGGAAGTGCCACTGGGCGAGGGGATAGTGGATTTGCAAAAGGCCATCGCGACGATTCATGCTGCGCGGCCGAAGACGCGCATCACGCTGGAGATGATCACGCGCGATCCGCTCCTGGTGCCATGCCTCACAGACAAATACTGGGCGACGTTTCCGGATCGCAATGGGAGGTACCTGGCGGACACACTGCGAATGGTGCACGATGCGGCAGGGCGGCTACAGAAGCTGCCGCGTGTCGATGGTGAAAGTTCGGCGGGCCTGCTGCAACTGGAAGAGGACAATGTGCAGCAGTGCTTGTACTACGGACGGACGCGACTGGGAGTGTAGCGAATCGCGATCAGCTTGCGCCTCCGGCTTGGGGGCGCGGTTTAAAGGCTCCGATTAAAATGCCGACAGCGCTAACGGATGCGCCGACGACTGCCCACGTGGTTAGCAGTTCGCGATCGATCAGATAACCGGCAATGACCGGGGCGACGATCTGCGATACCGACATCAGGGATTGCGTCAAGCCGAGCACCACGCCCTGTTCCTCGCGGCCGGCGCGCTGCGTAATCAGGCTGGTGAGAGCGGGCCGCAGGACGCCCGTTCCGAACGAAGAGATGCTGCTGGCGACGAGCAGGGCGGTCAGGTGGTAGGTGAAACCGATATAGGCGAAACCGGCGGTGGCGGTTACAAATCCGGCAGCGACCAATTGCTCCTCACCGAAGCGTTTGACCAGGCGGCCGATGAGGCCACCTTGCAGAATAATTCCAAGAAAGCCGACATAGGCGAAAATGTAGCCGACCTCTTTCGGACCGAAGGGATGGCCGTTCCAGGTGTAGCGGCGCTCGGCGAAGAGCGCGAACCCGGACATGAAGATCGCGAACGTGAAGGTGAAAGCAAAGAATTGCCAAAGCAGCTCTCCCAACACGGGGCGCTTGAAGTACGTCGCGTAATTGCCCCAGTCGAGCACGCGCAAACGCCGGCCGGCAGGGAGCGGGGGACCGCCACGTTGCTCGGAATCAGGAATCACCGGGGCTGACGGCAGCAGAAAATAAGTTGCCAGGATACTGGTAAATGAAAGGGCCGCGGCGGCGAAGACGGGGTATTCGTAGCTGAAGGTGGAAAGGAATCCCGAGATCGCGGGGCCGATGAGGAAGCCGACGCCGAAGGCGACACCGATCATCCCAAACGATTTAGCGCGCTCTTCGGGACGGGTGACGTCGGAGATATAGGCTTGCGCGAGCGACAGATTTCCGGCGGTCAGGCCATCGATGATGCGCGAAAGAAACACCATCCAGAGCAGGGCTGCATAACCGGCCCAAGCGAGGATGAGAAAGCCGATGAAGGTGCCCATCTGGCTGACGAGCAGAAGCGGCCGGCGGCCCATGCGGTCCGACATCTGGCCCAGCACGGGCCCGGCGACGAGCTGGCACGCGGCATAGGTGGAGACCAGCAGGCCGACCACTGTGGGACTGGCACCGAGGCGCTCGGCGTAGAACGGCAGCAGGGGCAGAATGATCGTAAGGCCGAGGACGTCGACCATCACGATCAGGAAGATCGGCAGCAGCGGCGACCGCTGCCGCGATGCGGCTGGTTCTGCCCTCACCGTGCTCACGACTGGTAGTTCACGATTTTGGCGAATGAAGCGGCATCGAGGCTGGCGCCGCCGACGAGCACGCCATTGATTTCCCCCTGCGCCATCAAGTTCTTCGCATTATCCGGCTTCACGCTGCCGCCGTAAAGAACGCGGAGGTTACCTGCGGCCTGGTCGCCATACTTCCGGCGCATCTCACGGCGGATAATGCTGTGCGCCTCGGCGGCAATTTCAGGCGTGGCCGTTTTGCCGGTCCCGATCGCCCAGACGGGTTCGTAGGCGATGAGGATCTTGGCAAACTGCTGCGCGTCGAGTCCGGAGATGCCATGGAGGCATTGCTCGCACAGTACGGATTCGGTTTGGCCGGATTCCCGCTGCGCCAGGTGCTCACCGACGCAAACGATGGGCGTGAGTCCGGCCTCGAGCGCCGCGATGGTGCGCTTCAGAACCGTCGCATCGGTCTCGCCGAAGTACTGGCGGCGTTCGCTGTGGCCGACGATGACGTGGGTGGCACCGGTCGAGCGGATCATCGGCCCGGAGACTTCGCCGGTGAAGGCGCCCTCCTTGGCCCAATAGAGAGTTTGCGCACCGATTTGCATATTTGTACCGCGCGCGGACTCGACGGCCGCAGGAAGATCGAGAAAGGGCGGGCAAATCACGATTTCGCAATGCCGGGTGGCTGCAACGAGCGGCCGGAATGCTTCAAAAAAAGCTACGGTATCGGCGGGCGTCTTGTACATTTTCCAATTGCCCGCCATCACAGGTTTGTGCATAGAGTGTGGGTACCGGACATTGCGCGGCCGGCACAATTTCGAGCGTACCAGATGCGGGAGCGTCCCTGAGGGCTCACAACACCTGGGACAGGAAACTGGTGCCGCGAGCAATGGATGTTCCGAAAATTTCCGCGATGGTTTGCCCTTCATCGGAAAGAGTTGGGCGCAGGCCCAGGTTTACGCCGGCGCGGGTCTTTGGGCCATAGACGATTAAAGGCACGTACTCGCGGCTGTGATCGGTGGAGGGCGTGGTGGGATCGCAGCCATGGTCGGCGGTAAGGATAGCCACGTCGTTCCCGCGTAAGTTGTCGAGAAATGACGGCAGCCACGCATCGAACTGTTCGAGGGCGGTAGCGTAGCCTTCGACATCGTTGCGGTGCCCGTATTGCTGATCGAAATCCACCAGGTTGACGAAGATGAGGCCGCGCTCAACCGCGTCCATGGCATCCAGCGTTTTGGCCATGCCGTCGTCGTTGTTCTTTGTTTTGACATGATCTCGGATGCCGCGACCGAGAAACACGTCGAAGATTTTTCCGACCGAGTAGATGTCGATTTCGCGCTCCTCGAGACGGTCGAGCAGCATGCCGCGAGGGGGCGGAACGGCGTAGTCCTTGCGATTGGGCGTTCGCGTAAAGGAACCCGGCGTTCCCGCGAACGGCCGCGCGATGACGCGGCCCACCTCGTGCGGCCCGCACAATATTTCGCGGGCGGTTTCGCAGATTTTGTACAGCTCCCAGAGGGGGATGACGTCTTCGTGAGCGGCAATCTGAAAAACGCTATCGGCCGAGGTGTAGACGATGGGCGAGCCCGTGCGCATGTGCTCGGCGCCCAGTTCCTTGATAACTTCGGTGCCGGAGGCGGCTTTGTTGCCCAGCGTGCGGCGGCCGATGCGGCGCTCGAATTCATCCATGATCTCGCGCGGGAAACCGTGCGGATAGAGCGGTAGGGGCTTATCGAGATGAATGCCGGCCATCTCCCAGTGGCCCGTGGTCGTATCCTTCCCCGGCGAGGCGAGAGCACAGCGGCCAAACGCGCCGGCTGGAGACGATGACGGATCGAGATACGCGAGCGGCCTGATATTAGCGAGCCCGAGACGGCACAGACTGGGCAGATGCAGGGGGCGCACGCGCGCGATGTTGCCGAGTGTGTCGCTGCCCGCGTCGCCATAATCCGCGGCATCCGGCATGGCGCCGATGCCGACGCTGTCCAGCACGATCCAGATGACGCGATCGAACATTACTTGAGGGTAACATTCCAAATCGGTGGCGCGTGTCCTATAATCGAGCGCGATGGCACTCATCCGTTTTTCCATTCCGGCAGTGCTGGCCGCATCGCTTGCGTTTGGCGCGACAAAGTTGACCGTTTGGCCGGTGGACTCGCTGACAAAAGTCTTCCAAGACGATTCGCCCGGTCAGAACCGTGCAACAGATGAGCCGTGGCTGATTGCTCGAAACGGCCACGCCAGCCTGCAATTCGCGATGCGTGCGACGGAGCGAGTCAATGTGGTGACTGTCGGGATCAAGCTCGGCGGTGGCCTGCAGACACAAGTGCGGCAGGTGGGATATGTTCCGGTGCGAGCCAATCCTCCGGGATCGCCGACCGATGAGGTAGTCCGCGCGGCACCCGGTAAGTTTCCGGATCCGCTGTTCGAGGACTTCCCGATGCACCTGGACGCAGGACAGACCGACGCGCTATGGGTTACGGTCTATGCGCCTGCCGGGACCAAGCCGGGAGTGTATAGAGGGGGCATCACGTTGCGTGATGAGCGGACACGGTTAGCGCAACTTCCGTTCCGCATCGAGGTCACACACGCCACCGTGCCCGCAAAGCAGTCTTTGAAGGTTACGATCTGGTTCGATCTGAGCCCCGACAGGCTTGCGCGCTATTACGACATCGGGAACGATCCCGAACGCTACTGGGAAGTGGCCAGCAATATCGGGCGCGTGCTGGCAGATCATAAGCAGAATGTTCTGATCACGCCGGTACTGGCACTGACGGACGCGCGCGTCAACGACGGTTCATTGACCTACGATTTCTCGCGGTTGGATCGGTGGATCGAAACTTTCACGCGTCTTGGTGTACTGGATCTCATTGAGGGCAGCCATCTGATGGACCGTGCCTCGGGATATGATTCGCCTATCAGCATCCCGGTGTTCGCCGTCGAGAACGGGGAAGTTCATCGAATGAGCGTGGGAGCAGACGATCCGCGCGCGGAGGCTCATTTCAACTCGTTTCTGCCCACACTCTACGCACACCTGAAAGAGAAAGGCTGGCTCAATCGTTACGTGCAGCATGTGCTGGACGAAGCTCACGGCGCCGAGCCGCCGGTCTACCTGCGATACGTCGGGATCATTCGAAAGAATCTGCCAGGTGTGCGCACGGTAGATGCTATCGATCAGACGGCAGGTCTACTCGGAGATGCCTGCGATATCTGGGTGCCGCAGCTCGGGAAGTTTGACGATGGGTTTGACGCCATTCGCGCACACGTGAACAAGGGCGGGCAAGCGTGGTTTTATACGTGCCTGTATCCACAGAAGCGCTACCTGAACCGCTTTATCGACTATCCGTTGCTCAAAACGCGCCTGCTGCACTGGTTCAATTTTCGCTATGACTTCACCGGGTTCCTGCACTGGGGCGGAGATTACTGGGATGGGGACCCGTACGCCAACGTGGAGCCGGCGATAGAAGACGGCAAGGAGGTGTTGCCCGCCGGTGATGCCTTCATTACCTATCCCTGGCGTGAGAGGAACAGCATCCACAGCTCGATTCGCTTCGAGGCCGAGAGAGAGGGCATCGAAGATTACGAACTGCTCCATACGCTCGCGGCCGCCGATCCCGATAAAGCGCGCCAACTCGCGGCGAAGGCGATTCCCGATCTGACGGACTACATCCGCGATGTCTCCGCGTTCCGGAAGTTGCAGGCCGAGCTGCTCACGGCGACTCAGTGAGAGCCGAAGCCAGGGGACAATTTGACGCCAAGTGACAAATTGTCATCAAGTGTCACCATATCTTTGGTTAACTTCGGAATAGATGACGGCTTGCATCCACGTGATCCACAAGGTCCATGCCGATGTCAGCGGATGGCAATCGAAGTGTAGACAAAGCTCGCCATGAGAGTGCGGGTCATCCTTCAGTTGAACCCCCCGAATCCGGTGACTGTTGCGGCTGCCGCAACCGCAACCGCTCCGGCCGCACGCGCCGAGCACCGCAGCGCCAAGCGTTTGCCCGTCGACTACCGGTTCTCGATCTTTTCCAACGGCAAATCCGGGCAGCGCTACATTCCGGCGCGCGGGATTAACATGAGCCGCTCGGGCGCTCTCGTGGAAACAGAAGAGCCGGTGGTGATCGGCTCCGTAGTTTCCGTGAAAGTGAATAAGCTCGGCTTGATGGGGAGCGCCTCGGTGCGCCACTGTACGGTGAAGGGCGGCCGCTTCCGGATTGGCCTGCACTTCCCGTCGCCTTTGGCCCAGTCGCAATAACCGGCAGATCCGAAACCTTTCGCCCGGCGAATCGCGTCATAGCGTTGTGAGACGCACTTGCCTGCTCGCTGTTTTGTTCACTGCTCCATTGCTTTCCTGGTCCGAAGACCTGGTGCTGACGATCCCGCCCGTCAAAACATCGCTGACCGTCCAGAACCAACCCGTGGCCATCATTGTCTCCGGATCTGTTTCAAATGTCGCAGCCGGCCACGAAACAGCAGCGTTCCATTTAAACCTGACGGCTGACCTCGGCGACTTACAGCAGAACATGACTGCGCTGCTCGCTGCTCAATTGAACCGTTCGGAGAAGTGTGGGGAGCGGCTGACGATCGAGCGCGCTGTGCTCGGGCCGCGAGCGCCGGCAGCCCTGCTCACGTCGAACCTGCGCTACGAGAAGTGGGCCTGCGCCAAGGTATTCGGGAAAGAAGTTGTGAAGCGGCTGGTGGGGGGGAACGGCGTTGTCGCGGTTAAGCTGACGCCGGCAGTGGAAGCGGGTCACTCAATCCGGCTGCAATCCGACGTGGAGTCGATCCAGGCGGATGGCTCGCTGGGTGAGGCGCTGCGATCCGGGTCCTTAGGCCCAACCTTGCGCGAGAAAATCAGGACAACTCTGGTTTCGGCTATGGACAAGGCCAACCTCCAAGCGGCCATCCCTACCGAACTGCAACCCGTGGCCGCGATTGAAGGAGCACAGTTCACGGACCGCGGGGGCCGGTTGTGCTTGGAATTATCGGGCGAGGTGCGGATCACCGCTGCTCAGCTCCGGACTCTAATCGACCAGCAGAAGCCGGGCGTCTCCAGGTGATGAGGCCCTTAGGGAAGCGTTTCTTTCCTGATCTTCTGCTTTTGCTCCTCCCGGAAGCGATGCAGTTTTTCGCGTAGCTCGGGCCGGCTATTGGCGAGGATCGCAATGGCGAATAACGCCGCGTTGCGTGCACCGGGCTTACCAATGGCGAGCGTGCCCACGGGGACTCCCGCGGGCATCTGGACCGTAGAAAGCAGCGAATCCAGACCCTTGAGAGAAGCGCTTTCCATGGGCACGCCGAGCACCGGCAGTGTCGTGTAGGCCGCAGTGACCCCGGCCAGGTGCGCCGCGCCACCGGCTCCAGCGATGATTACCTCGAGACCGCGCGCTTCCGCGGTCGATGCAAACTCGGCCGCCAGTTCCGGTGTGCGGTGCGCGGAAAGAACGCGGCTCTCGTGAACCACACCGAATTCGTTGAACGTGTCGCTCGCAGCTCGCATGACCTCCCAATCGGACTTGCTGCCCATGATCACGGCAGCCAAAGGCTTGGAATTCTCCGGCATGTATGAATCCTACTCTCCTTGTGAAAGCGTGTAACCGGCCTTGCCGTCAAAATTGCGCAGGCTTTCGGTCTTGACCACGTCGAAGCCGGCTGCGGCCACGCGTTCGAGCAATGAGAGGACGTGGCGCGACGTCACGGCTGCGCCCGCATGCCCTGCGGTAAAGCGGCAGCGGAAACTATCGGTGCAGAACGTTTCCGGGAGACCCTCCGGCCAAACCTTGAGGCCGCGATTGGCAATGGTGGAAAGTTTGAGGCCGTCCAATTCGATGCGGTTCATGGCATCGGCCAACTGGTTCGGGTTGCGGCTGGGCCATTCCAGGTAGATGTCGATGCCCACCAGCTCGGTCTTGGGCGCCGCCTGGGCTGTCTTTTCCGCTCCAGCAGCGCGTGGGCTCCGATGCGCGTAGCTGACTGCCTTAAGAGTTTCTGGCTTCTTGCCAAGCCGCGCGATGACGGCATCAGCAAATTCCCGGGTCCCGACCTTCGTCTTGCTGACGCCTTCGGTGTAGACATCATAGGTGTGAACGCCTTCTTCGAGGGTGCGCAGCCAGGCGTTGTGCACGTGCTCGGCCGCTTCCGGCAGATCGACGTGCACCAGCATCAGTACTGCGCCTAGCAACAGGCCAGATGGATTGGCCAGATTCTGCCCGGCGCGCCGCGGCGCCGAGCCGTGAATCGCCTCGAACATGGCGCAGAGGTCACCGATATTGGCAGATCCCGCCAGACCGACTGACCCTGCAATCTGCGCGGCAACGTCGGAGAGAATATCGCCGTAAAGATTGGGCATGACGATGACGTCGAAGGCTTCCGGCGTGTCGGCTAACTTCGCGGCGCCGATATCGACGATCCAGTGTTCGTTCTGAATATCTGAATACTCGGCCGCAATCTCATCAAAGACTTTGTGGAACAGCCCGTCGGTCATCTTCATGATGTTGTCTTTGGTGAAACAGGTGACCTTGGCGCGCTTGTGCTGGCGTGCGTATTCGAATGCGTAGCGCACGATTTTTTCGCAGCCCGGCCGGGAGATGAGCTTCAAGCACTCGATTTCATTGGCCGTCAAGCGATATTCGACGCCCGCATAGAGATCCTCCTCATTCTCGCGGACGATCACTACATCCATATTTTGGTGTTTGGTCTCGACGAAAGGATGGTAGGAGACGCACGGGCGCACGTTGGCATAGAGGCCCAGAGTCTTGCGCGTGGTGACGTTTAAACTCTTGAAGCCGCCGCCTTGCGGAGTAGTAATGGGCGCTTTGAGAAAAACTTTGGTGCGCCGCAGCGATTCCCAGGCGCTGGGCTCAATGCCGGCTGTGTTGCCGCGCAGGTAGACCTTCTCGCCGATTTCAATGGTCTCGATGGCGAGCGGCGCGCCCGCCGCCTCCAGGATACGCAGCGTGGCGTTCATGATCTCGGGACCAATACCGTCGCCGTGCGCCACGGTAATGGGAATTTTGGCAGCCATAGGGTGGATAACCCAAGATAAGGAATAATTGGAGCGCGCGCAACCGCGTATAGGATAATGAAAGTTTCCCGGCA
>JASHOO010000137.1 GCA_030041035.1 Bryobacteraceae bacterium
TTTTGGATCGCGATGGGGTTATCAATCGAAAAGCTTCAGAGGGCCTTTACGTCACGCGCTGGGATGAAATGGATTTCTTGCCCGGTGTTTTACCGGCAGTCGCCGAGCTCAATCACGCTGGATTTCGAGTTATCGTAGTGACCAACCAACGCTGTGTGGCAAAAGGCCTAATCTCGGTTGCCGATTTGGATTCCATGCACCAGCGAATGTGCGAAACTTTGGCAGCCTCAGGTGCGAAGATCGACGCGGTGTATTATTGTCCCCACGACGAGGAGCCATTTTGCGGCTGCCGCAAGCCGACACCGGGCATGTTGCTGAATGCGGCGCATCGCCACAAAATTGATTTGACGGCCTCGTGGATGATCGGTGATTCCGAGGCAGATGTCCAGGCTGGTCGAAATGCCGGCTGCAAGACAGCCCTGATCGCAAACGTTGAGACCTCGAATGGCGGCGCTGATCTGATTGCACCCTCTTTGCTCGACGCGGTCCATCAGATCGTGAAGAGCCGGCGTACGCTTTCAAGTGGAGTACCGGATGATCAGGACGTCATTGTTCAGCCGGACAATGTTTCGGCATGACCTTTCATGAAACCAGGTTGCCAAGGGTTTTTGAAGTTCGTCTCGATTTCCTGCGGGACGAACGGGGGTTCTTCGCTCGAACTTGGTGTCAAAGAGAATTTGAAAACAATCGTTTGAGTCCGCGACTCGTGCAGTGCAGCCTTTCGTTTAATTCGCAAAAGGGAACACTACGCGGCATGCACTATCAAGAAGAGCCTTATGGGGAAGCTAAGCTCGTCCGCTGTACAATGGGAGCGATTTACGATGTGGTGCTCGATTTGCGACCACAATCACCAACATACAAGGAATGGGTAGCCGTAGAGTTAACGTCCTCCAACCGCCGCATGATCCTCATTCCGGAAGGTTGCGCTCATGGTTTCCTGACCCTGGAGGACGAAACCGAGGTATTCTATCAAATGTCGGAATTCTACAAGCCGGAATCTGCCAGGGGAGTACGGTGGAACGATCCGGCATTCCAAATTCAATGGCCGAGCCAAGTGACCGTGATTTCCGATCGCGACCGGACGTACCCAGACTTTGAAAACTTGTAATGCGTCTGCTGAACGAACTCGACAAGGACGATCTGACGAAAGTCGGCCGAACCCTGCACTCTTTCGCGGCCGAGTTGTACCCGATCTGCCGGAGTATCACCGGTAACGGAATTCGTCAGACCCTAGCGTTAATCGGAAATCAGATTCCATTGCAGACCGTCGAAGTTCCCACGGGAACTCCAGTATTTGACTGGACTGTTCCTAAAGAGTGGAATATTCGAGACGCCTATATCAGTAAGCCCAATGGAAAACGTATCCTCGATTTTCGGGACTGCAACCTGCACGTGTTGAATTACAGCTCACCGGTGCATGCAACCATACCTCTGAACGAGCTCAGGCCGCATCTATTCACCCTTCCCCAATACCCTGAGTGGGTCCCTTATCGGACCTCTTACTATCAGGAGACTTGGGGATTTTGTCTTTCGGACAACCAGATGCTGAACCTCAAGAACGAGGACTACGAGGTATGCATTGATTCCACTCTGGAAGATGGACAGCTCACGTATGGGGAGTACTATCTGCCGGGGCGTTCCGCTGACGAGGTTCTTGTTTCATGTCACGCGTGCCATCCATCCTTAGCGAATGACAACTTGTCGGGGTTGGTAGTTGCGGCATATTTGGCTAAACTCGTGGCTCAGCAGCAGAATCGCCACTATTCGTATCGCTTTCTGTTTGTACCCGGAACAATTGGGGCTATCACTTGGCTCGCGAAAAATCGCGAGAATGCCGGACGAGTCCGGCATGGGCTTGTTTTGACGTGTATAGGAGACGCAGGGGGTTTCCACTACAAGAAAAGCCGCAGGGGGAACGCCGAAATCGATCGTGCAGTGGCACAAGTTCTCCGCCACTGCGGGGAACCCCACGAGATTCTGGAATTCTCGCCCTATGGCTATGACGAGCGACAGTTTTGCTCGCCAGGCTTCAATCTGCCCGTCGGCTGTCTAATGCGCAGCGTGTGGGGGAGTTTTCCCGAGTACCACACGTCGGCCGACAATTTGGATTTTATCCGACCCGAGCAATTAGCCGGATCCCTTCGGGTGTGCGCAGGTGTCGTCGACCTGCTCGAAAACAACCGAAGATATTGCAATCAAATCCCTTACTGTGAACCCCAACTGGGGAAGCGGAATCTTTACCGATCCACCGGGGGCGACGCGATCGGAACGGAGACTTCTGCGCGCCTTTGGGTGCTGAATTTCTCCGATGGCGAACACTCGCTGCTGGATATTGCGGAGAGGTCCGGTCTCCCGTTCGCTGCCATTAGCGATGCGGCGGAAGTATTGAGCCTGGCTGGACTTCTATCGTGTAATCATGCGATTGCGGGTGAACACCGGAACCACCGCCAATTTTAGTGAGATTTAGTGCCATTTATTGGGATGAAGTCCCAATAGTATTTACCAGCGCAGACTCAATACCAAGATAAGCGGTTGAAAAAAGGACGGATAGCTGCTATGGCAAAGCAACTGCCCAGAGCACAATACAGGCTGTTGAATCAGTTTACAGGATCGTCCGGGACCGAGTTTGCGGTAGCATTCCCACATAAGAGATTATTCGTGGCTACAGCAAGCAGGGATGAACCTACGCCACCGGATGAAGGTGGTAGCATTCCCACATAAGAGATTATTCGTGGCTACAGGGGTATAGAAAGTCTTTGCATTCAGTAACTTACTAGGAAACCGCACGCTGTTTGGGCGGCCTCTGCAAACCGTGAATCGAGGCCGACCCGTAGCATCGAAGGCTACGTACAAGGGGTGAATTCAGCTTATGAGAGTTTTACTGACAGGCCATAAGGGATATATCGGAGCGGTAGCGGGGCCAGTGTTGCTGTCGGCGGGCCATGCAGTCGTCGGCCTTGATACTGGTCTGTTTGCCGGCTGCGACTTTGGGCAGGCCACTGAAGAAATACCCGAGGTCCGAAAGGATATCCGAGACCTTACCAAGACGGATCTGGACGGCTTTGACGCCGTTGTGCATCTGGCTGCGTTGTCTAACGATCCGCTCGGGAACTTAAATTCGGGCCTTACCTATGACATCAACCACTTGGCCTCGATCCGACTAGCTGAACTGGCAAAGGAGGCTGGCGTACGTCGTTTCGTCTTCTCCTCATCCTGTAGCACGTACGGCGCTGCGGGAGATGTGATCCATGATGAGACTGCCGCACTTAACCCTGTAACAGCATACGCCGAAACAAAGGTTCTGGTTGAGCGGGACTTGGCCCGACTGGCTGACGATCG
>JASHOO010000138.1 GCA_030041035.1 Bryobacteraceae bacterium
GTCAAGCTCTGGCCTGGAAAGTCAGAACAGCAGAAAGCACGTCTCGCGGACAGAATCGCCAAGGACGTCATGGACGTTTTCAATTACGGAGAAGAATCCGTTTCGGTCGGCTTCGAAGAAATCAAATCTCAGGACTGGAAAGAAAAGGTCTACACGCCTGACATCCAGGACAAGTGGGACCAGATTTACAAGAAGCCGGGATACGAGATGTGAAGCGCTGGAAACGGATGCATATGAAAGGCAGGTCATAACTATGAAAGGCGCGGTTCTCTACGGACCCCGCGATGTGCGTTTCGAGGAACGAAGCGCGCCGAAAATCCTTGAGTCGACGGATGCAATTGTCAGAACGTCCGTAACCTGTGTATGCGGTTCTGACCTGTGGCCATATCGCGGCGTGAACCCGATCAATGGTCCGACCCCGATGGGGCACGAGTATTGCGGCACCGTCGAGGAAGTCGGCAGCGCGGTCAAGACAGTTAAACCAGGTCAGTTCGTTATCGGTTCGTTCTTCGCCTCCGACAACACGTGTCCGCACTGCCAGTACGGCTATCATCCTTGTCACCCGTGAAGCCGCGGGCGCTGTTCAAGCAATCCATTCGCTTGCTGCCGTCGTTTCCCGAATCCTATACCGAGTTGGCCCGCGTCCGTCTGCGCCAGCATCGCGTGGATGATGCCAGGGTGGCCGTCAGCCGAGCTCTGACCTTAGATCCGGACAGCTTTCAGGCGAATAGCACCCTGCTGGCTCTATATGAGAAGACTCACGATGCGCGTGCTGAACAGCAAAGGGAGCTGCTCGGGAAGTTGGATGAAGAACGCGCTAAACGGCAGGAGTTGATGTTGCGAAATATTGAGGTGAAACCGTGCTGATGCTCTTGCGCATGGGTGTGTTGCTGGTGGCCTCGGTTCCATTGCTCGGACAGAGTCCTAGCGCTCTCGTCGCGAGAATCCGCGATGCTCCGTTGCCGGTGGATCAGCGGCGATCCCTAGGAACTTGTTGAAATAGCCCGTGCACAGGCATTCCGACTCGAGTTTCCGGGTGGATGGGACATTCTCGCGATGCGTGGGTGGCTCTCCAAGCCCCGCGGTCGGCACTGTCCGCCGCTCTGCACTACGCTCCCGCCGGCCTGAGTCGAGGGATTCGCCACAGATTGTATGCCGCTACCGCGTACTGGAATAACCAACTCACTTTTTCCAGTCCGCGCAACTTGACCTTCCTCATCCCTGCCACTGTTTTCAACCACCCAAATGCCCGTTCGATGATGGGACGCCGTGATTGGCTCATCGCATAGCCGCGGTGCCTGGTGGTCCGTCCGTCGATGGCGCTGCGGCGATTCTTGTTGTTTTGCGCGACGTGCGGCGTGACATGCATCGCCTGCAAGGTCGTGACCAAGTCCCGGCTGTCGTACGCCTTGTCCGCTCCCAATGTGAAGCGCTGGCCGCGCCTTTTCTTCCGCATCGCGTCCGCCATCAAGATCGCTGCGTCTGCCTCCGCCGTTCCGTCGGCCTGCGTCAGCATCGCCCCCACGATGAACCCGTGCCGGTTCTCCACCATCACATGTCCGAGGTAGCTCAACTTCGCTTCGCTGCCGCGTGACTTCTTATACAGCCGGGCATCGGGATCGGTTTTCGAGGCGTGCGTTTCATTGGTACGCTTCTCTCCGTGGAAGCTCGCCCTACCTTGGCTATCGCTGTCGCCACCATCCTTGCGCTGGAAGCTCTTGTGACTGGCCCAGGCTTCGATCATCGTCCCGTCCACCGTGAAGTGCTCCTGCGACAGATGAGGTTTGGCTGTCTCCAGCACTTCGGCGAAGAACTCGCGCGCCACCGTCTCATTCAGCAGCCGCTCGCGATTCTTGCTGAACACCGCGTGATTCCATACCGTTTCATCCATCTCCAAACCCACGAACCACCGGAACAGCAGGTTGTAATCCAACTGCTCCATCAGCATCCGTTCGCTGCGGATCGAGTAGAACGTCGGCAACAGTAGCGCCCGCAGCAAACGCTCCGGTGGGATCGAAGGCCGGCCATTGTCGGCATACATTTTGTCGAACCGCTTCGACATCCTCGCCAGAATCTGATCCACCAACCGCCGGATCGCCCGCAGCGGGTGGTCTGGTGGCACCCGCTCCTCTATCGACACGTAGCTGAACATCCCGCCTTGCTGTTTCTCGTCTCCGCGCATAACGACAAGACGATTCGAACATCATGAACGTATCCGGCTGCCGCGGTTTTTCAACAAACTCTTAGGCTCGAAAACAACTGTGGCTCCAAATGGAATTCCGGCAGCGGGAAAATCCGTTTTTAAATCGGAATCGATCGGAGGAATAGTTGGCCGTGATCAATCCGACCGCCGCGGAATTTGTGCCATAACCGGAATAGGCGGGCAGGCTCGGCCAGCGCATCGCGGCAGAAGCGCTGCACGCGCGGCATGCGACAAACCACTGTCACGTAGGCGATCAACGCGGTCAGTTGCGGACCGAAGTGCTCGCGGGCTGGCTCGGGCACGGGGGCGCGCCCACTACCGCTACACTTCGGTCAGATTACGCGATGGGATTGATTTTTTGAGAAAACGCCCATTTTACAGGCGAAGAACACTTACTCGATTTCGGCAATTAGTTGGGCCTGTTCCATTTATAGCCGCGAAGCGCGTTGAAGGGCCCTCAAGCCGCATTTGGGGCGGATCACAATGAGGCGTGAACGAGGGTGGAACCGTTTTCGCGCAGTTAATGAGTTTCCTTTCCGATCGTGAGTTCCGCCGCTGTGTGGCTCGCTACAGCGGAGATACCCGGCCGCGAGGTTTTTCCTGTTGGGATCAGTATCTGGCGATGGCAT
>JASHOO010000139.1 GCA_030041035.1 Bryobacteraceae bacterium
CAGAATCCGGATCGCCCGCTTACGCGCGATATGATTTTGAACTCTGTTTGGGGATATCAATCGTTTCCGAATACCCGCACCGTGGATGCTCACGTGGTGAAATTGCGCCAGAAGCTCGAGCCCGATCCCAACGTGCCGCGCCACTTTCTTACGGTTCACGGCGTGGGCTACCGGTTCGTCCCATGATTGGCTATATCGCGCTGATTCCGAGTCGGTTAGCTTTGCCCGCCCGACGGACGCGACCCAACTTTAACATTTTGTTAACACTGCTGCGCCGTCAAGTGGTTCGACATCGGGCAAAATGGAGGGGTTGTGGTGGGCTCCGATTCCTCAACGCGCACTGTCTTGATCGTCGAGGATGCGGAGTCTTGCGCCACTACGCTCGAGTTTGCTCTGCTGGGAATTCCCCACACTCACGTACGCGTCGCGCCTACCGCACGGCAGGCCTTGGAACTACTGGCATCGGCCGGCGGCCAGATTTCTGTGCTCGTCACCGACCTCAATTTGCCCTCGATGGACGGTTTCGAGCTGATTGAGCGGGTTCGCTCGGACACCCGAACTGCCCGTCTGCCGATCGTCGTCGTCAGCGGCGACAGCGACCCGCGTACTCCCGAGCGCATTCACCGCTTGGGAGCGGACGCGTACTTTGGTAAACCTTATTCTCCCGCCCAGGTGCGGCAGAAAGTGGAGCAGCTTCTCGATGCAAATTCATCTGAACATTCTCCATAGATGGCTTGGCGCCACTCTGACCTTGGCGTGCGTTTTCGGCACATCCGCGGCGGCGCAAACCGCCACCGGGGATTCCGCCACGCTGCACCAGATCCTGGAGCGGCTGGACCGCCTGGAGCAGCAAAATCGGGAGTTGGCGGCGGAAGTGGGTGCGCTGCGAAAGGAACTGGCGGCGGCCCACGGCGTTCCGCAGGGTGCGGCCGCGGGCGCCGAAACCGCTCAGTCCACACCGGCCTCAACCGCGCCCGCAAGCGATCTTGATGAGCGCCTGGCTGTGCAGGAGCAGCGGACGGACGAAATGGCTCAGACCAAGGTCGAGTCGTCGCAACACTTTCCCATCCGCATTACGGGCATGGCACTGTTCAACTCCTACATCAACTCGAATTCGAGCGTCCCGGACGTGCCGACGACGCTGACCGGCAGCGGTCCGCTGGCCGGCGGCGCCACGTTGCGGCAAACGGTGATCGGCCTCGATTACCAGGGTCCGGAAATTTTCGGCGGCGGCACGATCCACGGCTTCCTCAACATGGATTTCTTCGGCCCGTCCTCCGATCCCTACGGCAGTTCCTTTCGCATCCGCACCGCCGGGATCGAGTTTAACTGGGAAAATACGAGCATCATGGTGGGCCAGGATAAGCCGCTCATCTCCCCGTACAGTCCCAACTCGCTGGCCGAAGTCGGCGTTGCCCCTTTGTCGGACGCAGGGAACCTGTGGGTGTGGCAGCCGCAATTGCGCGTGGAGCAGCGCTTTCACCTCAACCAGACGATCACCTTGCGCGCGCAAGCCAGCCTGTTTGAGACGCGCGAAGGATACAGCGGCGTCACCCCCGCGTACGGGGCACTCCAGTACGCACGCCCATCGGTCCAAGGGCGCGTTGCATTGGCGTACAACTTTGACGATAATCGCCGCATCGAGATCGGTTCCGGTGGCGCCGGCAGCACCACCCACGTGGCGGACGCCACTGTACCCTCCCATGTGTTCACCGTGGACTGGTTTGCGAACCCGTGGCGTAGACTGGAAATCTCCGGTTTGCTTTTTCGCGGTGAAGATGTCTCTAATCTCGGTGGCGCCGGAGCGGGCGTTACCGTCTTCAATCCGTATTACGCCATCCCGGTGCACGCCGATGGCGGCTGGACTCAATTCAGTTTTCTGGCCACTTCCCGGCTCACCTTCAATCTGTTTGGCGGCGAGCAGCAGAACCGTGGCAGCGACCTGTATTACGGCAATCTGGGGAAGAATGAGGCCTATGGCGGTAACGTGATGTACCGGATCGCGCCCAACGTCATCCTCAGCCTGGAGAGCCAGCAGTTGCACACCACCTACCTTGGCACGGGCCACTTCCTAAACAATCACTATGACCTGGGTATTGCGTATCTGTTTTAGCGCGCTGGCCTTCGCTGCGCTCCCCCAACCCGCCACGGCCACCACCGTGCAAGGCTCGGTGAAGCTGGTGGAATCGCGCGATCCCATGGTCCGCAAACACAGGGATTTTTCGGGGGTGGTGGTGTGGCTGGAGCCTGTAGCACATTCAGTTCCGCGCACTGCTCCGTCCCATCCCGCGGTGATGCTCCAGAAGAACAAGATGTTCATCCCGCACGTGCTGGCCATTGAAGTGGGCGGCAGTGTCTCGTTTCCCAATCTCGATCCGATCTTTCACAACGCTTTCTCGAATTTCAACGGTCAGATTTTCGACGTTGGCCTATACAAGCCCGGCTCGAGCCGCACCGTATCGTTCGAGCGCATCGGAATTGTGCGTGTCTTCTGTAACATTCATCCCCAGATGAGCGCCGTTATTGCCGTTCTTCCCACTCCGTACTTTGCCGTAACCGACAAGAGCGGCGCATTCGAGATTGCCAACGTGCCGCCAGGTGAGTATCAGTTTCATGTCTTTCACGAGCGGGCGTCGCCGGAAACACTGGATCAACTGGTCCGGAAGGTCACCGTCGAAACCGCGCGGCTGGAGCTGCCGCCCCTCACGATTTCCGAGAGCGGCTACTTGCCGGCGCCACATATGAACAAGTACGGGAAAGCGTATCCGGCGGTGATAGACGGGCAGCCCGGTTACGGGGAGGCCAACAAATGAACCCCTTCAGCTTTTCACGCCTCTCACTGCTTTGGAAGATTTTGCTGTCGACCTCCGTGGCCATCACGGTGCTGTTTTCCTTAACCGGCTGGATCGTGGAAAACGACGCGCTGGATACCACCTCGCGCAGCCTGGAACAGGAGGTGCAAGCTAGCTTCCAGGCCTACCGCTCGCTGTGGCAGTCGCGCGCGGACCGTCTGGCCTCCATGAGCCTTCTCCTGAGCAGGATGTCGGATGTCCGCAGGGCGTTCGGCACCGGTGATCCCGCAACCATTAAGGATTCGGCCAGCGAATTTTGGTCCACCGCGTCGGAGAACCCCCTGCTCCTGGTGACAGATCCGAGGGGCCGGCTGATCGCTTCGGTCGGCAGCGCACCCGAACTGGCAGCCTGGCGTGAGCTGGACGTCGTGCCCGAGGCTGCCCAGCGGTTTACGCAACGCGTGTCCGGTTCCTCCCTCAAGGACCAGCAAGCGAACGGGTTCATGTTCAAAGAGGGAAATCTCTACCAGGTTGCCGTCACCCCGGTTTATGTGCAGTCGGGAAACGGCATGGCTCTGCTTGACGTGCTGGTAGCGGGTTACCAGGTCGACCATCTGGTGGCCCAAAACCTCAAAGACTCGACGGGCGGTAGCGAATTCCTTTTCCTGGCTGGCGGGCGCGTGATCGCGTCCACGCTCAATCCTCGCGCCACCCGTGAGCTGGCTCGGGTGGTGGCGGCCCGCGGACCCGGCCAGAAACTGAGCCGCGTGAGCGATGGCGTCACCGAGTTCGCCCCGCTCGAAGCGCCGCTTCAGGACATCCAGGGCCGAACGATCGGCGAGCTGTGGATCTTCCGGTCGTTTGAAAATGCCCAGGAGCAGCTTGCCGTCCTCCGGCGCAATATCGTCTTGCTCGGTCTTTTCGCCGTGCTGGCCGGCCTGGGCCTCACGTATTTGCTCGCTCGCCGGATCGTACAGCCGGTCGAAAGCCTCGATCGCGCGGCGGCCGAAGTCGCGCACCAGAATTACGCTTACCGCGTGCCCGTGGACAGCCAGGATGAACTGGGCCGTCTGGCGGCAACCTTCAACAATATGTGCACCTCGATTCAGAATGCGCGCCAGGAGCTGATCCGCCAGGAACGCATTTCCACCATCGGCCGTCTTTCCAGCTCCATTGTCCACGACCTGCGCAATCCTCTGGCCGCGATCTATGGTGGTGCAGAAATCATGGTGGATTCCGAAATTGCGCCGCCGCAACTGAAGCGTCTGGCTGGCAACATTTATCGTGCTTCGCGCCATATCCAGGAACTGTTGCAGGACCTGGTCAATGTAGGCCGCGGCAAAACCGAAGGCGCCGAGATGTGCCGCCTGAGCGAGGTGGCGGCGGCTGCCTGCGATTCGCTGGCTCCCACGGCGGACGCGCAGGGCGTGCGTGTAATGCTCGACATCCCGAGTTCCTTCGAACTGCCGCTCGAACGCGCGCGCGTAGAACGCGTGTTCGTTAATCTGATCGGCAATGCACTCGAAGCCATGCCGCGAGGCGGCTCGGTTACCATCAGCACCTCGATGGATCGGAATGCCGTGACCATCGAGGTCGCTGACACCGGTCCCGGGATTTCACCGGATATCCGCGAGCATCTTTTCCAGCCGTTTGTCAGTTCAGGCAAGAAGAACGGCCTTGGCCTGGGCCTCGCGCTGTCGCGCCAGACGGTACTCGATCACGGCGGCGACATGTGGGTCGAGTCCGTACCCGGCTGCGGCGCGCGCTTCTTTTTCCGCCTCCCGCTCAGCCGGACGCCGGCGCACGCCGAATCGGCAGCCGCCTCACCCGTGGGGCGAGCGTAGCCGCTTACTTGCGCGACTTCTCTGTCTGTTGGGCTTTCAGTTCCTTTTGGAACTCTGATTCGGATTGGTCCACGTACCTGCGCAACTCTGACGGATCGATAAATGGATTGGAGCCACCCTTGGCCAGTTGTGCACGTTTCTCCATCAGGTGGAAGAAAGAGCCGTGCGGACCGAGAAAGACATCGCACGGCAACTGGCGGAGGCGTGCGAAGCTCCGCTCGTAATCGGAAACGATCTGCGGATAACGCGTATTGCCCACGAGCGGGTAGCCCGGGACGCTCGTGCTGCAATAGAACACTACGTGATAGGTCTTTCCGCCGTCCTCGACGGCCATGGTCCAAGTAGTACATCCATTGGTGTGACCGGGTGTGAGCATTGCCGTTAGAGTAACACCGCCGAGCTGCACCTTTTCGCCGTCGTCGATCAACCGGTCGACTTTCACTGCGGGGAACAAAGAATCTGCAATCGAGTAGTTTCTCTGCCTGCCCGATTCCAGCACTTCGGCATCCGCCCGGCTGGCCACCATGCGGGCTCCGGAAATCCGCTTGAGCTCCGCCAATCCCCCGCAGTGGTCATAATGCGCGTGGCTGTTCAACAGGTATTTCACATCGTGCAAGCGGAAACCCAGCGTGGCGATGTTCTTCTCGATAATCGGAGCGGTCTCGGCAAATCCGCCGTCTAGCAGTATGTGGCCTTGTGGCGTGGTGATGAGGTACGAGGCCACCTCCGACACGCCCACGTAGTAGATGTTCCCGATGATTCGAAAAGGTTCGACCGGCTGGTTCCATTCCGCCCGTACGCGGGGACTGCCCTGCCCATAGACTGCAACCGCGAAAATCAGAATGCCGCCCCAGGTAGTGATTCCGCACTTGGTGAACATCGCCGCCAGGGTAACATGCCCGCGATTTACAATTGTAGGAACAGTTCGGCTGGCCATGGTTTATCGCACCTATACTCCGAAGCCTCCCCTGTGCCACTTTGTGGAGTTGCTGTGGTACTACCAGGGCGGCGAAAGAACGCACGCCAAGGAACGCATCCTTCCCGACGGTTCCCTGAGTTTAGTGGTCAATCTCAACCAGGACGAGATCCGCGTCTACGATCCCCGCCGTACCGAACGCGCGGTCAAATTTCGCGGCGCTTCCGTCGGCGGCCCGCATTCCGAGTTTTCTGTGATTGACACTGCCGAACAGAAGCACGTGATCGGCGTGCATTTCAGGCCCGGCGGCGGTTTTCCTTTCTTCCAGCTGCCCGTTTGCGAGCTGCACAATCTCCATATCGCGCTGGAGGATGTCTGGGACCAGGCGGCCAACGACCTGCGTGACCGGTTGCTCGAAGCTCCCGCGGTTGAGGATAAGTTCCGCGTGCTCGAAAGCTGCCTTCTGCAACAGATGGCGAAACCGATGGAGCGGCATCCGGCCGTCGCTTTCGCTCTTCATCATCTGCAAAACGGCCCACAGACCCGCACAATCTCGGACCTCACGCATCAGATTGGCCTCAGCCCAACGCGATTCATTCACGTTTTCCGCGAGGAAGTAGGCCTTGCGCCCAAGCTATTCTGCCGCGTGCGCCGATTTCAGAAGGTGTTGCGTCTCATCGGCAGGGAACGCGACATCGACTGGGCCGGCGTGGCGCTCTCCTGCGGTTACTTCGATCAGTCGCATTTCAATCATGACTTCCGTGCCTTCTCGGGAATCAATCCCTCGACCTATCAGGTGCATCGCACCGAGTACCGGAATCATGTGCCGCTGGTGGATTAGCCGACGTTATACGTACACGCGCTCCACGCGGTCACCAATGCCGCACAGAATGGCATAGGAGATGGTTCCGGCCATGCGAGCGATTTGCTGCGCGTCCAGACCTACATTGCCCTCCCGCCCCAGCAGCGTCACGTCATCGCCCGGCGCGAGCGAGGGAGTGTGGCTGACGTCGATCGTGGTGAGGTCCATCGAAACCGAGCCTAGGATGGGAACCAGCGTGCCCGCGGCAATCACCTTCCCACGGCCCGACAGCCTGTGCGGCACCCCATCCGCGTAGCCGGCGGCGAGCACCGCGATGCGCATCGCCTCAGGTGCGCGGAATGACCCGCCATAGCCCACACGTGAGCCGGCCGCAATGTCTTTCACGATCAGAATTTTTGCCTTCCACGTGAGCGCCGGCTTAACATCCAGTAGTGGTTTGGGAGCATCGCCGCGCGCCGGCGACACGTAGCCGTATAATGCGTGCCCCGGCCGTACCATCGTCAGCCACCCCGGGTTTCGCTTGTAAGCCAGCGCGTTGGTGCTCGACATGTGAATGTGCGCGGGACAAAACCCGGCGGCGCGGAGCGCTTCAACGATCCCAGTAAAATACGCGGTCTGCTCATCGGTCTGCGTCGAGGTGTAGTCGGTAGGCGATGCGAAGTGAGTCATCAGCCCGTCCATTCTGGCGTGTTTCGTTTCTCGTAAAGCCGCAATGATCTCGGCAGCCGCGGCACGTGTGCCCAGCCGGTACATGCCGCTATCAATCTTCAAGTGGAATTCGGTGGTCTTGCCCGCTTCCCGCGCCAAATGTTCGAGCGTGCGCAGCCCTTCCAGTGAATGCACCACGGGCGTCAGACGGGAATCGGCGAGCGCGGGCCACTCTTGCGGAAGCAAGCCCGCCATCACCAGAATCGGCTTTTCGATTCCAGCTCGGCGCAGCGCCACCCCTTCATTCACCGAGCTGACCGCGAGCCACTCAACGCCTTCTGCCACCAACACCCGCGCCACTTCCACGGCACCATGGCCATACGCGTTCGCCTTCACTACCGCCATCACCGCGACCCCCGGTCCGGCGGCCGCGCGCACGCTGCGGTAATTGCGCAGCAGTTGGTCGCGAGAAATCAGGACATACGAACGGTACGGAAGCACGGGCACTCTCTAATTATCGGCGCGTGCGCGTGCCTTTGCCGGCGCGCCCGGACGAGGCGCCAGGCGCCGGAACACTTCCTCGTACCGGGCCGTGATCGCATCCCAGGAATAGTGCTCGCGCACGCGGTCGGCCGCTCGGTCGCGCAACGCGTTGCGCTCCTCTTCGCTCATCTCGAGAGCGCACTCGATCTTCTCCGCCAGATCGTCTTCCCCGAAAGCAATCCCTGCTCCGCCGGCTACTTCCGCGTTCTCTTCGGTATCGCGATAGAGCACCAGTGCTCCGCGCCCCATGGCTTCGATCAGCGCCGGGTGCGTGCCCCCGACCGTCGTGGCATGGATGTAGGCGAAACAGTGCGAACCCAGCTCTTGATATCCCCGGCCGTAAATCGCGCCCGGTAGGACGATGCGCGGATCGCTGGTGGCGCGCACCTGCCGAATGTATTCGGCGGCGTATGGCGCATCACCGACCAGCGCCAGCTTCATTTCCGTGCGCACCTTTTCAAACGCCTGTCGTACTTCGAGCGCATGGTTCTCAGGCTCCATGCGGCTCACGTACAAAAAATACCGGTCGGGCTCGAGCCGAAGCTCCCGCAGCATCTTGGTGCTCTCCAGCTTGCCCACTTCGGCGCCATAGGGGATGAACTCGGTCGCTTTCCTGTAGCGCTCGCGGTAATAGCCGGCGATGGCCTGGGCATCTGTCACCACGACGTTCGGAAGAATCGTGGCCAGTCGCTCCGAAATCAGATACCAGGTCTTGGCCAGGCGGTTCCACTTCTTGCGTTTGCGTTCAATTCCGTCGACGTTCAGCGCCACGCGAATGCCCGCGAGCCGGGCGAGCGGCGTGAAAATGGCATTGGCCGCGTTGCAGTAGAGCGCCACCTCCGTGCGGTGAAACAACAGATGCAGCGTGGAAAGAAACGTGTGCGCCAGGGTCTCCAAATACTTGTGGTGGATCGTGGGCAGATAACGCAGTTCCACGCCGCGCCACGGAGATTCCGCGGGACGCTCACGGCAATAAACGGCAACCGAATTCCCCACCAGCGCCAGGCGCGTAGAAAGCTCTTCTGCAAAAGTTTCAAAGCCGCCGTAATGCGCAGGGATGCCTCTGGTGCCCAGAATGGCGATCCGCATGGATTCCCATTACAGCATAGGCGGGAAAATTAGCTGCGAAAGGCTTGCGAACTCGACAGAACGCGCACGCCCCTGCGGGGCGCGGGCTTGCTCACCGGCGTATATTTGAACCAACTGGCCATGTACGCATGATCCACGCGGCGGCGTTTCTGAATTTCCCGGCGTTTGGCCAGGATGTGCTTCCAGTTCCTTGCCAGATACCAGAACGCCTTCAGCGACGTGTGCTCCCAAGCCAGGCAGCAGGTCACCACCATCGCATCTCGCAGCGAGATCGAGAACCAGTTGCGCCGGTACAGGTCGCCTGATATGTTTTTCATCCGCAGCAGGAACCGGTTCTTCACCGAATGCATGTTGATCTCCGGAGGCAGGGCGCGCCGCTTTCCCGGCAGTACGTTGCGAACATGGTAGCCGCGCGCGTACGGCGTATAAAGGCAGCGCCAGCCGAGCAGTTGCGCGCGCCAGGCGACATCGGCATCCTCGCGATACACGAAAAAGTCGGAATCGAAGAACTCACCCTCGATCTGGATGTCGTCGATCATCTCGCGCCGGTACAGCGCCGCTGCCGCGGTGGCGCCGAACACATATTCGTAATTGAGGTAATGTCCGTTGTCCACTTCCTGGCTGCCGCGATCCAGGTGGCGCAACATCGGATTAAAGTAAATGCCCGTGGAATCCACTATGGGCTTGGCAGGG
This sequence comes from Bryobacteraceae bacterium, assembly GCA_030041035.1. GTDB lineage: Bacteria > Acidobacteriota > Terriglobia > Bryobacterales > Bryobacteraceae > QHXW01. The sequence goes on from JASHOO010000139.1 coordinate 9,349, forward strand.
ATCGCGAAGGCTGCTGTCATGGTCAGCAGTTTGCCGCACACCGTGCCCACCTTGCGATCCAGGTGGCCCGCGTCCACCAGAACCTGGATGAAATCCGGAAGCAACAGCACATCCGGGTTCAGTGTCAGCACCCACTCGCCGCTGGAGAGCCCGATGGCCTGATTCTGGGCCGCAGCGAAACCGGCATTCTCCTCGTTATAAACGATCTGGCACCGGTCCTCAAACTGCTCCAGAATATCCGTCGTCCCATCGGTGGAGCAGTTGTCGATCACGATGATCTCTTTGAACGGATATCGCTGTTCGAGAACCGATTCGAGGCACCGCCGGATAAATCTGCCGCTGTTGTATGTAACTACTGTGACCGAAACCAAGCCGCTATAGGACATGAACTTGAACCTGAAAGCACTCTCCGCATGAACCCGGTACACTCCAACTTCAGCTTGCCGATCCGAATAACAGCTGCCGGCCTGCAAGCCGCACGACATTTCCGTAAACTGCTAGGGTCTTCAGACTCCTGTGGCGCGCAAAGTCCAACACTGTTCTTAACACGGAGCCGAATATGACGGCCAGGCAGACCGACTTTTCCGCGCCCCTGGAGAAATGCTTGGCCGCGTATGTAACCAAATTACGATACCAATAAATTTGCCGGAACTCCAGTGAAATCTTCCGGATGGAATGCCCGCCCGTGTGTTTCGCCACGGTCTCGGGCACGAACCGGGCGCGGTACCCGCTGTCTCGAGCCCGCTTCAAAAAGTCCACGTCTTCATACCAAAGCGGATAGAAATTCTCATCAAACCCGCTCAATTTCTCCCAGGCGTCACGCCGGATCATCAAAAATGCCCCTGCGGGTTGATCCACGTCCTGAGACCTTCGGTAGTCAAGGTCTAAGCAACGGTAATGCCAATTCACCGGGTTGCGGCTCCAAACGCGATTTATTCCCAAGGCTTCAAAACAAAGAGCCGTCGGCGTCGGGAACCGCCGCACCATGAAACCGATTTGAGGATCTCCCGCCTCATCCGTCAACATGCCCCCTGCCGCAGCCGTTCGCTCATCGAGACAAGCCTGGCGCAGGGGTCTAATGCTGGTTTGAATAATCGCATCCGGGTTAAGCAGAAGCAGCAAGGGCGCAGACTGGGCGCGTACCCCCTGATTGACGGCTGCCGCGAAACCGAGGTTACTCGGATTCGCGATCAACCGCACTCCGCGCCGCTCCACCTCGCGCCGCGTCTGGTCCTCTGACGCATTGTCGATGACGATGACATGCGCCCCTGTAGCTACGGCCGCCTCCAGACATCGGCCGATCTCCGCCTCCGAGTTGTGTGTTATGACAAGAATCGACACGTCCTCCATGTGTGTCAATCCGACCCACCCGCGGTGAGCGCGAAGTACACACGCCAATACCAGTCAAACCCGGTCCGCCTCTGAATGTGGCGGATCTCGTTCTCCGATTCCTGTAAAATTCGCAAAAGCCGGCGGGGTTCAACTCTCCTGGCTGGCCTACACTGACGGGCTGTGGCGAAACCCATCAGGCCCTCCAGCTTGCCGCGCAGAAACGCCCAAAACACTCCGTGCCGCAGGGCAACCAGCCCCCAAAGCGTCTGAGCCGCCAGCACGGGCCACGCCAGGCGAAAAAAAAGGCGCGCCGGGTAATATTTCGCTACCAAAAATACCTGGTTCCGTGACATTCTTCGCACTGTTTCCGGATGCCATTTCCCCAGCGAGGCGCTGCCTACGTGATACGCGAGGGCCTCGGGCACGTAGCGTCCCGTGTATCCCAGGCAGCCGCAGCGCAAGCCGAACTCTACGTCTTCCAGGTATGATTCAAAACGTTCGTCGAGCATTCCGACTTCGCGGAAAAGCTCCGCGCGAAACAGACTGGCGGTCCCGGACGCGGATGTGATGGTCCTCGCTTTTGAGAATTCGGCGCCGTCGGCCCGCCCATGCCCCAACCGCCAGGCGCATCCACCGCGGCACAGCACATCATAGGTTCCATCGATCACGCAGTGGTCGGCCGCGCTCAAGACCTTACCCGTCGCAAACCACACTCCAGCTTGTGTAGCCGCCATCAGGCTTTTCAGCCATCCGGGCGCTAACTCGACGTCACTGTTGACCACCGCCAGCCACTCGCTACGCGACTCCCGGATTCCCCGGTTCACTGCGCCACTGAATCCGGCGTTCCTGCCCATGCGGACGACGCGTGCCCCCAGCCCTTCGGCAGCTTCAGGGGCCCCGTCTTTTGACCCGTTATCGACGACTACAATTTCTGCGACCGGATATGTTTGCGCGTGCAGCGAGCCGATCAGCCGTTCCAACATCGCGCGACCGTTCCACACCGGCACGATCGCCGATACTTCATCCGGCATACTGGTTTATCTGCGCTGCTATGATGGTGAATGCTATGCGATGGACCGCACTGCTTCTCGTTCCCGCGCTGGCTGGCGCCGCTGAAATCGGTGGCACGAACGTGCAGACGATATACATCATGCCCATGCCGCACGGGCTCGACCAGTACATCGCTAACCAGTTCACGCGCGAACATGTCCTCGAGGTGATCGCCGATCCCGCCCACGCGGACGCCATTTTGACCGATCGCCTGGGCACGGCCCTCGAAGACAAGCTGGAGCAACTGCACCCCACCCCCAAGCCCGACCAGCCCAGGGCCGCCGACAAAACCGCCAAGGACAGTGACAAATCTGACAAAGACAGTTCTGACACCGCCAATAAACCCTCCGCCCCGAAAATCGTTACCGAAGCCGAGCCCCCCCACACGTCCACCTTTGGCGCTTCCAAAGGTACGCTGTTTCTGGTCGACGCCCGTTCGCGCGTCATCCTGTGGTCCCTGTACGAAAAACCGACATCGTCTAATCCGCGCAGTCTCGATGGCGCCGCCAAGCGAGTTGTGACCAGGCTCAAGCAGGACCTGGCGGGCAAGTAGTCCTCCGTTTCTCGCGCAGCACCGCGCGGTAGCTTTCCTCCAGCCTCTTCGTCAGTATTCGCATGTCCCAGTTCATCTCCACTTCGGCGCGAGCGCGCTCGGTCATCGCCCGGGCCTGCTCGGGACAATTCAGAATCGCAACCACCTTCGCCGCAAACTGCTCCGCATCGTCCGCCAGCGCGCAGAATTCGCCATCCTTTCGCGCCAGACCCTCCGCGCCGATCCTCGTCGAAACTACCGGGATGCCGCTTGCGAACGCCTCGAGCAGCTTCACGCGCACGCCCGAGCCGCTCAGGATCGGGCACACGAACACCGCCCGGCGCGCCAGCTCCCCTCGAATGTCTTCCACAAAGCCTAACAGTTCCACCGAACGCCCCGCCGTTCCGGCCAGTTCGCGCGGCGGCGGATCCGATCCCACCACGACGAGCCGAGCATCTGCCCTGCGCTCCACGATCCGCGGCAGCACCCGCCGAACGAACCACTCGATGGCCGTTACATTGGGCACATGGCGGAAGCTGCCGAGGAACAGCATCGTTGCCGGCTCCCGGTCCGCCGGCTGGAAAGTGAAGCGCTGTGTATCGATCCCGGCGCGCAGCCCCTCCTCGATGCGATCTGCCAGCCCCGGCAGGTAGGACGCCAGATACTCGCGATTCTCGCGCGTGCACACCTGCACCCGGTCGCACTCGGGAAGGCGCGTCAGCTCGTAGTGAAGCGCGCGCAGATATTCAAAGCCCGCCTTCGGGCGTGACCCGCCGTTTTTGTGGGCCAGACCACGTGCGATCGACTGAAAATAGATGTCGTGCTCGAAAAGCACCGTGGCCAGGCGCTCGAAGCGGCCGCCGTATTGCGCAAGCGGTGTGTACTCGAGCTGCAAAACGTCGATCTTTCGCTGGTAAATCTGCCTGTGAATCAGCCATTCCAGATCCGCATCCGCAAATTCCCGGACCGAGTGCGGTGTAAGGCCCGCGCTCGCTCCAGCCATCCCCACCGGGCGGACCGGCAGCTCCACCGACGCGCAGAACCCGCGTAACTCCTCGTTCGCGGTGCGTTGTTCCTGCAATTCCAGTAGCGCGATCGCGTGCACTTCGGCCAGTTTCGCCAATTCGCGCAGCGTGCCATACATAAACACTCCACCCCCGTGAATCGGCGGGCAGATCGGGTACGGCGAAACGAACAGCACCCGCAGCCGCTCGGGATCCAGCTCGATGGTCGAGAACCGGTCGCGAAAATAACCGCCCAGCGGCCGCCGGAACGCTTCCGTATCGCTCACCACCGCCAGTCGCCGCGCGTGCCATCGCGAGCGCATCGCCCCGGGCAGGTCGAGAAATGCGCGCCACAGTCCGTCCATGCTGGCGCGCCGCGGCGAATCACCGAACGCCACACTCACCAGCGCCCCGGCGTATGTGAAGAAAAAATGTGACCCGAGCCGCCGCCACTCGTGAATGTTCTTCCACGCGAACAGAATGAAATTTTTGTTGAGCACCGCCCGAATCTGCGCATCGCTGAACCGCTTGCCGATCGTCCCCCGGTGCTCGTGATACACCACGCTTCGCGGCTGGTACAGCACCTTCCACCCGCGTTTCCACGCCTGGTACCCAAGATCTGTGTCTTCCAGATAGAACGGCTCCAGCAGCGGATCAAACCCGCCCAACTCCAGAAATTTCCGCCGGTCGAAAGCGCAGGATCCCCCGCCGCCGTAAAAACACGGATATAGGTCGCGAATCTCCTCGTCAATGCGATGGCGCACACGCAGCCCACCCTCTTCCCACCAGCCTTGCGTCAGCCCGGATTCCTCGCGCCGTTTTGCCGGATCCGAAAACAGAATCTGGCACGAAACCGCAAACACGCTCGCATCCGTAAAGCCCCCGAGCAGAGGCCCCAGAAAACCCCGTTCCACGTGCATGTCGTTATTCAGCAGGACCACGATATCGTTCACCGCCGCGCGCACGCCCGTGTTTGAACCGCCGCCGAAGCCCAGATTCCGCTCGAGTGCCACCAGCTTCACATCGGGAAACCCCTGGCGAACAAATTCGGCGCTGCCGTCCGACGAGCCGTTGTCCACAACGATCAATTCGTTGTCACGATTGCCCGCCAGCGCTGCCATCACCGACGGCAAATACTTCTCCAGCAGGTCCCGCCCGTTCCAGTTGGGAATTACGATACTCGCGGCCACGTTCGCGGGAGCCGCGTCATTCTTCTTGCGCTTGCGGCCGAAAACCTTCCAAGCCAGGTCTTCGATGGCAAACACAGCGATGCTGGCCATCAGAATCACAGGCGAAAGGATCACCAGCGCCGCCTGGCGCAGGAGGCGAAACAGAAACCTCATTTGCCGGATTCGAGCTTGGGCAGCGCTCCCAGCTTGCCTCCCAGCCGCACCCAGCGCGTGCTCCACAACGCCTGCAATTGGCCGCGCAGGTTGTCGGCTTCCGCCTGGTTGCGCTGCGCCCAGAGCGTGCGCTCCACCACGGTCTTCTCGGCCTCGTGCAGATGCTCCACGCAACTCCCGAGTTCCGCCACTTTCGCATCCAGCTCACCCGCCAGCCGCGTCGCCCCCGCGACCGATTCGCGCAACTCCGCTTCCAGTTCACCGATGCGTGTCCGCGCTTTGGTCTGCTCGCTCGTCAGTTCTTCCTGAAGCTCCACCACACGCGCGATGCGCTGCCTCACCTCTGCCTCCAGCGTCTGAATGTGGCGCTCGCGCTCCCGCAGCATGTTCCCTGCGCGCGGCACATAAGTGAACGGAACCACTGTGACATCGCCTGTCACACTGCAAACGGCAAGATAAAAATGCGCCGTGGAGGAATCGCAGGCGCCACCTTCCACCCGCGATTCCATGGCGCCCTTCGCACCCTCGGGGGCGAACACGATCGCGCCCGCGTGGTTTTCCAGTTGCACCGCCACCTTCGGAAACACCGCCAGCAGCTCATCCCGAAATTCCGCATACTCGAATTCGTGCACGTGGAACGGATTCGGTCCCAGTTCCGCGCGCGCCTCCGCGTAGTAGAGCTTGTTGGGCGTCGAAACCAGAAACCGCCCCTCGGGCAATAACACGCGTCGCACTTCTCGCAGGAAAGCGCGCCAGTCGCTCAAGTGCTCGATGATCTCAAACGCCACCACCAGCTCGAATGCCGCTTCCGGCGCGGGGATTTCCAGGCACGACGCCCTCGCGAAGCACAGGTTGTCTTGATGATAATGCCCGCGCGCGTAATCGATCGCTTCCTCCGCGATGTCGATCGCCAACACCTCCCGCGCCTCGCGCGCCAGTTCCGCCGCTCCGTAGCCCGATCCGCAGCCCGCGTCGAGCACCTTCCGCCCGCGCGCCACCCGCGCCGCGAAAGCATACCGCGCCGCATGCTCGTTCCACAGATCCGGATCTACCTCGCCCGGAATCACACGCTCGCCGGTAAATTCAGCCAATCGTTATTCCTGATATGGGCCATACATACCTGGCCCGTTGTTCCCGAAGTAGTTGAAACGGTTCACTAGTTTACCGCGGCTGATGGTCGGAGGAGCCCTGAACCCTTCTCTGCGCCTCCGCGGTGGGTTTGATATGCAGCGGCATCGCCCTCTTTGCGGGACGCCCCCAGCCTCCCTACACTCTCATCGATTTTCTCGGCGCCTCGGCGTCTCGGCGTTGCTGTGCCCCTCCTGCATCCCCTTTAAGCCGCGCGTTCACCATCACTCGGCACGGCAGATGCATGAACCCATACACTTCCGCGGCTCCGGCAACCATCTGCAAAGCGATCGCGTTGTCAATCAGGTCGCACACCCGGAAGCCTTCCAGCGGCCCGTCGGCAACCGCCGGCGAAAACGAAAACGCGCTCGGATAAAGCTCTGGAAGCTCCATGTGGAAATCCACCGTGTAGACGTCACCTGCCATCATCGACGGAAGCTGCTGCCCTTCACGCATCGTGTTGGTGCCGGCGAAATCCACGCCCAGATGGTTCCGCATCAGAAATCCCACGTTCGGGTGCGCAATTCCTTCGTTCGCACGGACGCTGATGCGTACGACGATGTGCATCTCCGGCTCCAGAACCTGCACCGGCGCCCCGCTCAAGTCCAGCACGGCGATGCCGAGAATTTCCGCCCGCCGGTCACCGTAACGATGATCGATATTCGGGATGGTCTCGACGATCTCCGGAGCCACCGTGCTCCCTGGCGCCGGCCGGCCTGCCGTGGATTGGTGATGCGCCAGATACGCCGAGTCTTTCTGCGTCATGGCCGCCAGGTACTTGGCCACTACGCGGTCCGTTATGCCCACCTCCATCACCCGGCCCTTGTCCAGCCACAGCGTGCGGTCGCCCAGAGCCTTCACATCCGCCGTCGCGTGCGAGACAAATAGAATGGTGATGCCCCGCATACGCAGTTCGTGCACCTTGCGCATGCATCGCTGCCGGAAATATAGGTCGCCCACCGCCAGCGCCTCGTCCACAATCAGAATTTCTGGATCCACGTTAATGGCTACGGCGAACGCCAGCCGCACCACCATGCCGCTCGAGTACGTTTTCACCGGACGGTTGATGAAATCGCCGATCTCCGCGAAGTCTTCGATATCCTTGTATCGCGCGTCGATCTCGCGCTTCGAAAGCCCCAAAATCGATCCGTTGAGATACACATTGTCGCGGCCCGTAAACTCGGGATTGAACCCCGCGCCCAGCTCCAGCAGCGCCGAAACGCGCCCTTCCACCGTCACCGTCCCCGAACTCGGGTGAAGAATCCTCGCCACCAGTTGCAGCAGCGTGCTCTTGCCCGAACCGTTCTCCCCGATCACGCAGAACGTCTCGCCGCGGCGCACTTCGAAACTGACATCGTGCAGCGCCCAGAAATTCCGGTGAAACTCCCACCGGTTAAACGTCAACAACTCCTTGAGGCGGTCACCGGGCGCCTCGTAGATCGGGTAGCTTTTCGAAACGCTTTCAAAACGGACGGCTTGCATGGTCATTGCGCGGTTGTGGAAAGAGCCTGCGTCAGACGGTACAGGAACTCCCGTCCTTCGTAAAGCGCCGTCGCCGCGATCCGCTCATCCTTGCCGTGCGCGCGGATGTCATCGTAATCGTCCGCAATGCCCGAGATTCCGTAGGTCGGGATGCCGGCACGGCGCAGATGCGTGCCGTCGCTTGCCCCCGGCGAAACAATGGGTACCGCCGGCACACCCGGCCACATGGCGGAAGTGACGGCTTTAGCGGCCTGGACTACATCCGGGCGCAGCGCAGAAGCCGGACTCTGCACCAGTTCCATGTTCTCGATGGGTGTGATGCTGATCTGTGGATCGTCCAATACCCGCTGAATCGTCTCTTCGACGTATGCCGGCGTTTCCGACGGCAGAATCCGGCAGTTCACCGTCGCTTTAGCCGCTTGCGGCAGAGCGTTCTCCGCGTGCCCCGCCTGTAGCATGGTCGCCACGCACGTCGTTTTGAGCACGGCATTCCAGTCGGGGGACTTCGCGAGCAATGCGACCGAAGCCGCATCCGGCGGGTTGGTCGACAGCATCCGATTGACAGCTTGCGCCACATCCGCTCCCTCCCGCACCGCCACCGTTTCGAAGAAAGCGCGTGTCCCCGCGTCGAGCACCACCGGAAAATCGACCTCGCTCAAGCGCACCAGGCCTCTCGATAGCCGGTAAATCGCATTTTCCTTCTCCGGCACCGAGCTGTGCCCGCCCTTGTTCTTGACTTCCAGCGTGAAGCTGAGAAATCCCTTTTCCGCGTACTGGAGTTCGTTGAGCAGCTTCTTTCCCTTCTTGGTCTCGAGGTTGCCGCCATCGGGGTTAATGCAGAACTCCGCGTCGATAAGATCCCGATGGTTCTTCAGCAGCCAGTGAATCCCGTTCTCTTCGACATCGCCGCCTTCTTCGTTCGCCGTCAGCGCCACAATCAGATCGCGGTCCGGCCTGTAATTCTCGCGTTTCCAGCGAATCAGGTTGGCCACCAGAATCGCATCTCCGCATTTGATGTCCATGGTCCCGCGGCCATAGAAATAGCCGTCCTTTTCCACAAACTGGAACGGATCGGTCGACCAATCCTCCCGCCTCGCCTCCACTACGTCCAGATGCGAAATTAGAAGGATGGGCCGCCGGGCCCCCGTGCCTCGCAGCCGCGCCACCAGGTTCGCTCGCTCCGGTCGCGGCCCGATAACCTGGACATCGGCTGGCGCAAATCCCGCCGCAAGCAACCGCTGCGCCATCGCCTCCGCTGCCTTGCCCGTCGAGCCAACCGAATGCGTAGTGTTGATCTCGATCAGTTCCCGCAACACATCGCGGACCAGCCGGTCGTCAGTGTCCGACGCCCATAGCGGCGTTACCAGGAGTGCGAACAGCAAGAATCTCATTGGGAATGAAGGAACTATCTTAGCGCTTGCCGCGCAGCCGCCGCTCAAGCCGCTCCTCGCGATGCGCAAGTTCCGCCGAATCTTCAATCTCCCGCGCCCGCCGTGTCATCTCCCGCGCCCTCGAATAATCGCGCTCCCGATGCTCGTAGTGCTTCGCGAGTTCCGTATACGCGTGCGCGCGGTAAGGATTCGGCGATGCCGCCAGATCCGTAAATACCTCAAGCGCCGCGACATCATGCCCCATTCGCTTTTCGATCGCCCCCATCTCCGCAAGGGACCGAAACAAAATCGCGTCCGCGAGGCCAGCATCCACCGCGCGCCGGTAAAGCTTCAACGCTTCTTCATCCCGGCCCGCCGCCGCGAACCAGCGCGCAAGTCCAATCATGTCCGCACCGTGGCGGAGCATCCCGCTGTCCCCGAACGCCCTCGGAACAATCGCCGTCAGGCACGCCAGGGAAACGATGTCGGTCGCATTGTGATGAAAAATCGGCACTAAACGGAAGGCCTGCCGCATGCGCAGGTATTCGAAATAGTAGTAGGGAATCAGCTCTCCCGGCAGGTCGCCTTGGCGTTCCACGCCAAGTACTTGATTTTCAAGGTCCACCAGCCGGCAGCTCTCCAGCCGCAGTTTCCATAACCGACGCGCGCCGAACAGTAAGTCCAAGTGCTGCAATTGGTTGAACGGCGGCTGCGAGCGCACCATGCGGTAGCGGGTTTCCAGCAGCGGCTGATCATAAGCCTTTCCGTTGTAAGTAATTAGCACGTCGAACTGAGTCAGGTACTCGCTCAGCGACCGGAGGATCGACGCCTCTTCGTGATAATCGCGCATGAAATACTGGCGTAGCCGGAAGCCGTCGTCGGTTATCGAACCGACCCCGATCAGGAATGCGCAAGTTCCTGTGCCGCCGGCAAGTCCCGTAGTTTCAGTGTCCAGGAAGGCCCAGCGCCGGGGATGCGATTGCGGAATCGCGCCTTCAGAAAGTGCTGCCAGCAGATCTCCAGGCAGATCAGCAAGATCCGCGATCCCCACCGACCCGTGCCGCCGGTGGCGCTCATACAGCCGTTCGGTCTCGAAGTGGGTGCCATAAGCCGTTTCCACTACCTGGCCCGAAACAACATCTTCGATATGGCACGGCTCCACGCGCTTGGGCTCGGCGGCGTACTTGCGGTCGATGCGGGCGACCTTTTGGCGCAGCATCGCGAGCTGGTCCTGGAAACCGGGCATATTCGCTTTGTCTTCGCCCACTATAGAACGAGATCGGCGGGCGTTCAAGTTTGGTCTATAGTCAAGGGACCGGGATGCGTGAGCGCACCTTTTTCGCCGCTTTGTTTCTGATTCTGCTGACCTCGCGGCTCTGCCACATCCACATCCTCTGGGCGGAAGAGGATCTCCCTATGGCCGCGGCGAAACAGATGGCGTTCGGCAAAACGCTCTACCGCGACGTCTGGTTCGACAAGCCGCCGTTGCTTGCAGCGCAGTATCTGGCGTGGGGCGTGCGCGCGGGGTGGGTGCTGCGGGTCGCGGGTACGTTATATGCGTTACTTGCCTGCTGGCTGGCCTATGCCTTCGCGCGCGATCTCTGGAGCCGGCGAGAAGGCCTGTGGGCGGCGGGGCTGCTCGGCTTCTTTCTGATCTTCGATTTTCCGGCGGTTGCGATTCCCCTGGCCGCCGATCTGACCATGCTGGCTCCGCATCTGGCTGCCGTCTGGCTGGCGTTTCGCGGCCGCGCGTTCTGGAGCGGGATAGCGGCGGGCATCGCGTTCCTCATCAACACCAAAGCCATGTTTGTGCTCGCCGCTTGCGCCGTGTGGTGCCTTCCGGCGATCCCGCTTCTAGTGACGGGATTCATCGCAGTCAACGCCGTAGCGGCAGCGTGGCTGGCCTGGAGCGGCGCGCTCGTCCCCTATCTCGATGAAGTCTGGCGCTGGGGATTCCTTTACGCCGGCAGCACATTCCTAGAGCACCCAGTGCGTGATGGCATCGTCCGAACCGCGGATTGGCTCGGCTTTCACTCGGCGCTGGTCACCGCGGCCGTGTGGCATCGGGCGTTGCAGCCGTGGCGATGGAAGTTGATTGCCTGGGCGGTCCTCTCCTTTGCGGCCGCGATCGTGGGCTGGAGATTCTTTCCGCGCTACTTCTTCCAGGTGTTGCCGGTGCTGGTGATCGCGGCATCGCGCGGAATGGTGCTGATGAAACGATGCCGCATCATCGTGCTGGCGCTCTTGCTTATCCCGCTGGTCCGCTTCGGCCCGCGATATGTCCTGCTGGCCCGCGATCTGGTAACCGGGCAGGTGCACCCGTGGAGTGACGTCGCGATGGACCAGGACAGCCAGGCTGCGGCGCGCATCGTGCGCGAGACTGCCCGGCCCGGTGACACCCTGTTTGTGTGGGGATTCCGCCCGGATCTGTTCATCTACACGGGACTGCCCACGGCCACACGTTTTATCGATTGCCAGCCGCTCACGGGCGTTCCGGCCGACCGGCACCTGACGCAATCCGCGCCGGTAGGAGCGGATTTCACGCGCGCCAATCGCGAAGAACTGGCGCGCTCGCGGCCATCGATTGTGATGGATGGCCTGAGCCTCTATAATCGAGCGCTGGCCATGGAGCGCTATCCGGAGCTACGGCCGTGGCTCGCGCAATATCGGGAAGTGGCACGGACGAAGACGATCGTGATTTATCGTTTGGCCGCTTCCACAAGCGAGAATCCTATCCCGCGCTAGGTACGTTGTACTCCAGGTCGATCTTTTGGTATGAAATAGAAATCGACGTAGACGGAACCGTCGGATCCGAACCGCCGGATACCTTGTCCAATTCCGCCTGGACTAACTCGGTTGAAGCCACCGTAGACTCCTGCTTCTTGAGATCTTCCATTTGTGTTACCCCCTCACCCTCTACATGCGCCGCCGAATGGAAAAATTGGCGGGGAAAGTTGGATTTTTTTCTGACTCGGGTCCGTAAGCTTGGACGGTTAGGACCCCAAAAACCGCCCTACCGGCCTGACCAACACGGAGCGCGTTTTTCCAAGAACGCTGAGATGCCTTCCTGCGCATCCTCGGCCAGCGCGTTCATGCTCATGACTTCTTTGGCGTAGGCGTAGGCTTTCGGCTGGTCGAGATCGATCTGCGTGTAGTAGGCCTGCTTGCCGAGAGAGATGACCAGAGAACTGGCGGCGGCGATGCGTCC